>NZ_BAAHXI010000065.1:0-22461 GCF_054656955.1 Deferrisoma palaeochoriense | reverse complement strand
GTTCCGCCCCGGCCACACGGTGGGCCGCCGCCGTCTGGACCACGGGACCGACGACCGCAGACCGACGACCGTAGACCGAAGTTACTTGGAGAGAGCGCCTTGAACCCACGAAGGAAATCGCCGAGCGCCGTCGCCGTGGCCCTCCTCACGCTTCTCGCCGCCTGCGGGGGGCCGGGGCGGGAGGTCCGGGTGGAGCCGGCCCGGGATTCCGCCGTGACCGTGCGGATCCAGGGGTATCGCTTCGACCCCTCCCTGATCCACGTCCCCGCAGGCACCCGGCTCGCGGTGCGGGTGGTCAACGAGACCCCGGCCGAGCACACCTGGACCCTGCGGGCCCCGGACGGAACGGTGTGGGTGAACCTGGTGCTCCCGGGCGGCGAGGCCGCCCGAACCGTGGTGGACCTCGCCCAACCCGGGGTGTACGAGTTCTACTGCGACCGGACCTTCCACCCCCTGCTCGGAATGCGGGGCGAGATCCGGGCGGAGGCCGAGCCGTGAGGGGAGGGATCCGGTTCGAGCGGGTGCCGGGGGTGGCGCGGCTCGCCGATCCAAGGGAGGGGTTCGCGCCGCGGGCCTTCCCGGTGGAGCTCCGGCGCGACCCGCTGACCGGACGGGCCGTGCGCCTCGGGCATTTCGGGGCGGTGCGGCCGGTCCCCCTGGACCCGGACGCCTACCGCCGGCCGGAGGTGCGGGGCCACTGCCCGTTCTGCCCCGAACACCGCGGCCGGGACCTGCCCCGGTTTCCCCTGGACATCGCGCCCGAGGGCTGGCTCGAGGCCGGGGAGGCGGTGCTCGTGCCGAACCTCTTCCCCTACGTGGCCCACGGCGCCGTGTGCGTGCTGACCCGGGACCACGTGGTGCCCCTCCAGGGGCTCACGCCTGGCCGTCTTGCCGCGGGGCTCGGGCTCGGGGCCGAGTACTGGCGGCGGGTCGGCCGGGCCGAACCGGCGTACCGGTACCCCGTGATGGGGTGGAACTACATGCCGCCCTCGGGGGGCGGGCTCGTGCATCCCCACCTTCAGTTCTTTCGGTTCCAGGTGCCCCCGGCCGCCCTGGCCGAGGCCCTGGCGGTGTCGCTGGCCCGTCCCGGCGCCTGGGCCGAGCTCGCCCAGGCCGAACGGGAGGCCGGCGAACGCTACCTCGGCCGCACCGGACCCTGGGAGTGGTTCGTGCCCTTCGCGCCGGTGGGGCTGTGGGGCGAGGTGTGGGCCCTGGCCCCGGAGATCCCGACCCTCGACGCCCTTCTCGATCGGGGGTGGGGCGACCTTCTGGCCGGCTTTGCGCATCTTCTGGGGCGGTTCGCCGCCCTCGGGATCCACAGCTTCAACGCCGCCCTGTTCGTGGGGCCGGAGGAGGCCGAACCCCTGCCGGCCCAGGTTCGGGTCGTGCCCCGCACGTTCCTCAACGACCGCGACCACGCCCCGGACCTCAACTTTTTCCAGGCCGTCCTGGCCGAACCGGTCTGCGCGGTGTGGCCCGAGCGGCTGGCGGGAGAGTTGCGATGGTACTAATCCGGTCAAGGTACCGCCGGAGGCGGGTGGGGGACTGGTTCCGGCCAGGCGCGAGCGCGGCACCCGGCCACTGTAGGAGCCTCGCCCGGCGCTCCAGCAGTCCCCACGCCCCGAAGCGCTTCCATTAGCCGCGAGGGTAGCAGTAACCGGCTGCTCTTGTTCCGGCGCGGGCCGCGGGGCGGGTTGATGCCATGGCGGCGGCCGGGTAGCCTGGAATCCCTCGCGGGGAGAAAGGGCGAGATGGGGAGGATCGGATGAGCACGGCGGAGAAGATTCAGGAGAAGGTGAAGCGGCTGCCGGAACCCCTGCAGCGCAGGGTGCTCCGGTTTGTCTCGGCGCTCGAAGCGGGTAAAGATCCGGACGAGGCCTGGCGCCGGTTCTCCTTGGAACACGCCCTTCGGGGCCTCGAGGACGAGGACTGGTCGGACCTCACGGAGGAAGCCCTCTCGGAGCGGTGGGATTGAGGCGCCCCGGCGCCGTGGCGCTGCTTCGGTTCCCCGACACGAGTCTCGCCCCGGGGAAGTGGAGACCGGTGCTCCTCGTGGCTCCCACGCCGACTACCCACGAGGATTGGCTCGTCCTGATGATCTCCTCCCAGGTCCAGAGGGCGGTCCCCGGGTTCGACGAGCCGCTTCTCCCGTCGGAGCCCGATTTCCAGGCCACGGGGCTCCGGCGTCCGAGTGTCGTGCGACTGTCCCGTCTCGCGGTCGTGGAGGCGGCGCTGCTCAAGGGCGCGTTGGGCGAGGTCGCCCCCGAGCGGTTCGGGCGGATCACCGATCGCCTTGCCCGCTGGATTCGAACCGGCGGGGTCTGACTACTCGTCCTCTCCGCGGTGCGCCCCTTCCGCCCCACGCACCGCCTTTTTCAACGCGGCCGCGTGGACCTCGCCGGCCACGTGGAGCGGGTTCGTGAGGAACACGTTGGGGTTGGCCTTGGCGTAGCAGTGGAACTGGGTCTCGAGGCCCAGGCGGGGGATCGCCTCGTCCACGGGCAGACCCAGCACCTTCCGGGCCGCCTTCCAGGTGGCCCCGCAGGGGGCCCCCCGCTTCACCTCGATCGCTGCGATCTTCCCGTCCTCGATCTCCACGCAGAACTCGGGCGCCCCGAACGACTCGGCGTACGCCCCCAGCTCCCCGATCCGGCCCAGGGTGCAGCAGGTGGTGGGGGTGTGGCCCCGGGGGAGCTTTCGGCCCGAGGCCACGATGGGTTTCCCGGCGGCCTCGGACCGGTCGAGCAGGAACCCGGTGAGGTCCGGGTGGTAGAGGTGGTCGAGCACGAGGTCGGCCCAGGCCAGGAGCTCGTCCAGGTCGGGGGGGAAGTGGTCCTGGGGATCGTCCACGATCGGCGGGAACGGGCCGTCGACGTTGATGACCCGGAGCTCCAGATCGGGCCGGAGCTCGCGCACGGCCCGGACCTTCCCGGCCCCCATGCCGTCGCGCTGAAAGACGAGGATGTGCTGCATGGTTTGGACTCCGTGGGGACGTTGGGACGTTAGGATGTTAGGACGTCGGGGCGCTCGGTCAGCCCCTTCGCCACGGCACCCGATACCACCTTTCCGGCGGTCTCATTCGGCGGAGGGGAGCCGGCCGTGGCGTCCGGACCGGCGGGCGCCGGCTGCGGCCGGGTTTCCGTCGCGTCGGCCTCGGGACCCCGGGCCAGGGACACCGCGAGCGCCGCGAGGCAGGCGCCGAGCCCCACGGCCATGGCGGTCCGCCATCCCGCCACGAACCGAACCGGGTCCGCCCCCGAGGGGGTCCCGGCCACCCACCGGAACGCCGCCCCCCCGAGGGCGATGCCGAGCACCATCCCGAGATTTCGGGCCACCGCGGCCACCCCGCCGGCCACGCCGAGCCGTTGGGGGGGCACCGCGCCCATGATCGACGAGGTGTTGGGCGGGCTAAAAAGCGCGCTCCCCGCCCCCAGGAGCCCGAGGGCCATGAGCACCGCGGGCAGCGGGGTATGGGCCCCGAGAAGGAGGAGCCCCAGGAGCGAGAGGCTCCGCACCCCGAGCCCCACGGCCGTGAGCTTGCCGTACCCGATGCGGTCCGAAAGCCCTCCGGCCCAGGGGGCCAGAAGGCTCATGACGAGCGGCGGCACCGTAAGCACGAGCCCGAGGGTGCGGGGCCCGAAGCCCCGAAGCTCCGCGAGGTAGAAGGGCAGGAGGAACACGGCCACGAACCCCGAGAGGTAGGCGAGCACCGCGGCCCCCACCGCCGCGGTGAAGGCCCGGTTGCGAAACAGGCCGGGGTCCACCAGGGGCCACGGGGCGGTTCGCTGCCGGGCCCAGAAGGCGACCAGGCAGAGGGCCCCGGACCCGAGGAGCGCCCACACCCGGCCCGACGCCCCGCCCCAGGCCGCGAGCCGGTTTACGCCCAGCACGAGCGAGACGAGCCCCAGGGTCAGGAGGGCGGCGCCGACGCCGTCGAACCCCTCCCGCCGGCTGCCGAACCGCAGGGCCGGCAAGGTGCGGCCCGACCACCACAAGGCCACGAGCCCCACCGGCAGGTTGATCGCAAAGAGGCTCCGCCACCCCCAAACCCCCAGCAAGATACCGCCCAGGGCCGGGCCCGTGGTGAGCCCGGCCGCCACGGTGGTGCCCACGAGCCCCAGGGCCCGGCCCCGGTGGGCCGCCGGGAACACCGCGGTCACGATGGCTGGGGAGCACGCCATGAGCATGGCCGCGCCGGCGCCCTGCACGGCCCGGGCCGCCACGAGCAACCACGCGTCGGGAGCAACCGCGCACAGCCCGGAGCCCAACGTGAACACCCCCAGGCCCCACCGGTACACCCGGCGCTGGCCCACCAGATCGGCGAGGCGGCCGAAGGCCAGCAGGAGCCCCGTGATGACCAAGAGGTAGGCGTTCGGCACCCACTCCACCACGGCCAGCGTGGAGCCGAGGTCCCGCCGGATGGCCGGGAGGGCCACGTGCACCACGCTCGAGTCCAGGGTGGCCATGAACACCCCGGCCGCCACGCAGGAGAACGCGGGCCAGGGGGAGGAGGGTCGCTCGGCGTCCATAGGTGCACGGTGCGGCACCCTCCGACGGCGTGTCAAGACCCCGGGGGCACCGGCGAGGTTGACACGGTCGCTCAAGAACCCGCAGGCTTCGGCCGACCGGTAGAGAAGGCCCTTCCCCCGGGAATGCCCCCATTTTCGCGCATCAGCAGAGGAAACCGGACGGGTGGACCGACACCGATTGAGGCGCCTTTGGGCGCTCCTGTGCGCGAGCGTAGCGCTCGCGGTGTGCTGCCCCGGCGGGGCGCGCGCCCTGGACCTCTCTCCCGAGGAACGGGTCTGGCTCGAGGTCCACGGCGCCGAGGTGCGCTGGTGCCCCATCCCCACCTACGCGCCCCTGGACTTCCTCGACGACGCCGGCCGTTCCTCCGGCATCGCGGCCGAATACGTGGCGCGCATCCAGGAGCTTTCGGGCGTGCGGATCCGGGCCGAGGCATGCCGCGACTGGGCCGACATCCTCACTCGGGCCCGGCGGCGGGAGATCGACCTCGTGGCGAGCGTCGAAAAAACCCCGGCCCGAAGCGAATACCTCGCCTTTACCCGGCCCTACATCACGATCCCCGTGGTGATCCTGGTTCGGCGGAGCCTCGACCGGGACCTCACCCTGGACCAGATGGCCGGGATGCGGGTGGCCGTGCCCCGGGGCTATGCCACCCTGGAGTGGGTGCGGGAGAACCACCCACGGGTGATCGTTGAGCCCACCCGGGACGACCCCGAGGCCCTCCAGGCCGTGTCGCTGGGCCGGGCCGACGCCGCCCTCGTGGACCTGGCGGTGGCGTCCTACTACATCGACCGGCTCGGCATCACGAACCTCCGGGTGGCCGGCATGTCGGGGTTCGAGTGGAATCTGCGCTTCGGGGTGCGAAGCGACTGGCCCGAACTCGCCTCGCTCCTGGACAAGGCCCTGGCGGCCATTCCCCCGGCCGAGCACGAGGCGATCCGCCGCCGGTGGATCGGCCTCATCGAACCACCCTGGTACCGCCGGCCGGCGGTCTGGGGCACGGCCCTCGGGGTCGTCGGGGGCCTCGGGGTGCTGTTGGGGCTGGTCGTCGCGTGGAACCGGGCCCTGGCTCGGCAGGTGAGGGAGCGCACGGCCGAGCTCGACGGGGCCCGGCGGACGCTCGCGGCCGTGCTCGACGCCATGGACGCCCAGGTGTTCGTGGCCGACCTCGAGACCCACGAGGTTCTCTTTGCCAACGCCCGCATGCGGGAGGCCTTCGGCACCGATCCCGTGGGCCGGCCCTGCTGGGAGGTGTTCCGCCACCGCGACGGCCCCTGCGACGACTGCACGAACCCCCGGCTCGTGACCCCGGAGGGAGAGCCCGCGGCCCCGGTGGTCTGGGAGGGTCGGAACCGGGTCACCGGCCGGTGGTACCTCAACGTGGACCGGGCCATCCGCTGGATCGACGGCCGGCTCGTGCGCCTCGAGACCTCCACCGACATCACGGACCAGAAGGCCCTCCAGGACCGGCTGCGCGAGGCCCAGAAGCTCGAGGCCGTGGGCACCCTGGCCGGCGGCATCGCCCACGACTTCAACAACATCCTCGCGGTCGTGCTGGGGAACGCCGAACTGGCGCTCCTGAACCCGCCGGCCGACCCGGGGTTGCGGCGACGCCTGGAGCGGATCCTGGAGGCCTCGGAACGGGCGCGCCAGGTGGTGGCCCAGCTTCTCGCCTTCTGCCGCAAGACCGAGGGGCCGCGCCGGCCCGTGGAGGCGGCCCGGGCCGTGGGCGACGCCCTGGTGCTCCTGCGGGCGGCCATCCCCAAGACGGTGGAGATCGAGGAGCGCCTCGCCCCCGAGGCGGGCTGGGTGCTCGCCGACCCGGCGGCGCTCCAGCGGATCGTGATGAACCTGGTCACCAACGCCTACCAGGCCGTGGGCCCACGAGGGGGGCGGGTTTGGGTCGCCGTGGCGCCCGACCGGGACGGGGTCCGCATCGAGGTGGCCGACAACGGCCCCGGTATCCCGGAGGACGTGCTGCCCCGGATCTTCGAGCCCTACTTCACCACCAAGGGGGTGGGCGAGGGGAGCGGGCTGGGGCTCGCCGTGGTCAAGGGGCTCGTCGAGGCGATGGAGGGCCGGATCGAGGTCGAGAGCGAGCCCGGCCGCGGGGCGCGGTTCACCGTGTGGCTGCCCCGGGCGGCTCCCCCCTCGGGCGAGGAGACCGGGGAAGACGAGGCCCCCCGGGGTCGGGGGGAACGGGTGCTCGTGGTGGACGACGAGCCGGCCGTGGGAGAGTCCGCGGCCGCGATGCTCCGGGCGCTGGGGTACCGGGCCGAGCGGGTGGCCGACCCGGCCGAGGCCCTGGCCCGGGTCGAGGCCGAGCCCGGGGCGTGGGACCTCGTGCTCTCCGACCAGACCATGCCGGGGATGACCGGGGACGAGCTCTGCCGTCGCCTGCGCCGGGCGGCCCCGGACCTCCCGGTGCTCCTGTGCACGGGGTACCACGAGACCCTCGACGAGTCCGCCGCGGCCGCGGCCGGGGCCGCCGGGCTCGTGTTCAAACCGCTCACGGCCGGCGAGCTCGCCCGGGCGGTGGCGGCGGCCCTGAGGATGGAACGGCCGTCCCAGACGGAGGTGGCATCGTGATCCGCCGCATCTCCTTGGTCACCCACTTCGCGTTGCGGTGTTTGGTCTGCCTAGCGGTAGCGGTGGCCGTGGGCGGGTGGGGGGTCACCCGGGCGGTCGAGGAGAGCGCGCTGGCCCGCGCCCGGGACGTCACGGCCGCGGTGGTGGCCCGGGAGATCGTAAAGGAGGTGCCGGCCGAGGTGTTCGCCACGCCCCAGACCGGGGAGCGCTACCAGGCCTTTGCCGAAACCGTGGAGCACCTCACCCTGGGGCCGAGGGTTGTGCAGGTGAAACTGTGGGGCCAGGGTGCGGTGGTGATCTGGTCCCGGCAGGAAGAACTCGTGGGGCGCCGATTCCCGGACAACCCGGAGCTTTGGGAGGCCTTCGAGGGGAACGTGGAGGCGGAACTGAGCGGGCTGGAGAAGTCCGAAAACCGCTACGAGCGGCCCTACGGCCGGCTCCTGGAGCTTTACGTGCCCATCCGGTACGGCGCCGGCCCGGTGGTGGGGGTGGCCGAGGTGTACGAGGACATCTCCCCGGTGCTCGCGGAGGTCGCCCGGCTCAAGCGCCGGGTCTGGGGGGTGAGCGCCGTCGGAGCGGGGCTCGTGTTCCTCGTGCTCCTGGGGGTGGTGGTCCGGGCGGACCGGCGGATCCGGGAGCAGACCCTGGCCCTCGAGCGGTCGGAGGAGCGGTTCCGGACGCTGGTGGAGTCGGCCCCCGATCCGATCGTGGAAACGGACGCCGACGGCCGGGTGGTTTTCGCCAACCGGGCCGCGTGCGATCTCCTGGGCCTCGGGGGCCGAGGCCCTGCGCTGCCCTGTCTGCTCGATCTCGCGGCCGAGGCCGACCGGGAGGCGTTCCGGGGCTGGCTGTGCCCGGCCCGAGGACAGGGGGAACGGCTGGAGGTGCGGTTCCAGGGGGCCGGGGGAAAGGAGATCCCTGCCCGGATCTCGGGCGCCGTGCGGGAAGTCGAGGGCGGGCCGGTCCATACCCTGATCCTCCGGGACCTGCGGCGGGAGAAGGCCCTCGAGGCCTCCCTCGTCGAGAGCGAGCGGAGGGCCGCGCTCGCGGCTCTGGCCGCGAGCATCGGCCACGAGATGAACAATGCCCTGGCCGTGGTGGTGGCGGGGCTCGAACGGCTCGAGGAGGCCGCGCTTCCCGGGGATCTGCGAAAGTACGTGGCGTGGCTGGCGGCGGCCACGGAGGAGCTCTCGATCCACGCCCGAAACCTGCTGGAGCTCGGCAAGCCCCGCCCGCCCGCGTTCGGCGCCGTGGACCCCAACGAACTGGTCGAACGAAACGTCGAGGTGCTCACCCGCTCCGGCGTCCTGAAACGGGTGGCGGTGCGGATGCGCCCCGACCGCGGGGCGCCCCTGGTCTGGGCCGATCCCGCGCTCCTCGACCAGGTGGTTCGAAACCTCCTCATCAACGCGGTTCACGCCGTGGGGGGCACGGGAACCCTCGAGATCGGGGTGCGCCGGCGACCCGAGGGCGGGGCCGAGATCTTCGTGGCCGACGACGGGCCGGGGCTGCCCCCCGGCGCCGAAGAGAAGGTGTTCGAACCCTTCTTCACCACCAAGCCCGCCGGGGAGGGCACCGGCCTGGGCCTTTACATCTCGCGCCAGATCGTCCGGGAGCATGGGGGCGATCTCGCGCTGGAGAACCGCCCCGAGGGCGGTGCCGTGGCCCGGATCCAGCTGCCCTCGGCCCGGGAGGCGGCGTAGGTTCGGCGGGGTGCGGCCGGGGGACTGGTTTCGGCCTTCACCCGACGGTTCATGGGAGACCCCGGAACGTATCCCAGGTGTTCCTCCGAGGCACACCTGGCGCCCCCCGTCGCCCAGGCCCCTCGTTCTTTCCCCCTCTCCCCCAGATTGCTATGCTCGCCGCCGTCCTGTTTCCCGGTGTCCGTTCGGAGGGGGAATCCCCCGGGGGCCCGTGGGGGGCTCCCCGAGTAGCGGGGTAAGGTCCGGCTCAGGGGCCGATAGGGGATCGGAGCCCGGGTCAGGTGCCAGAGGACAGAGGACAGGGGACAGGGGTTCTCTGACGTCTGACCTCTGAATTCTGGTCCCCGATACGGCAGCCGCTCCCACAGGTTGGGACAGCCGCGGATGCTGGAATCACGAAGGATTTTGGATGGTTAGCATCCCAGCCTCCTGGCGTCCCAGCGGGAAGTTCCTTGGACACTCCCGTAGGCCGCGGGGCGGCAGCTCGCAAGAACCCTAACGTTTCGCTTTCGGCCACGGGGTGGATCGGCGCGTCCTGGGCCAACGGACCGGAGACCGCGGACCGCCGACCGTGGACCGAAGTTCTTCGGGAGGAGGTGCGCGATGGCAGTGCGAGGAGAGGTCCTGGACGAGACCGCGGCGCGGGCCCTGTTGGAGGGGGCCGGCGTTCCCCTCGTGCCCCAGCGGGAGGTCGGGTCGGCCGACGAGGCCGTGGCCGCGGCCCGGGAGCTGGGGTTCCCCGCGGTGGTGAAGGGCCTGGGCGCGGCCCACAAGACCGAGGAGGGCCTGGTGCGCCTGGGCCTCGCCGACGAGGCCGCGGTCCGGCGGGCCGCCGAGGAACTGCTGGCCCGGGTTCCGGCCCTGGCCGTGCAGCCCCAGGTCGCCGGCCGCCGGGAGTTTCTGCTGGGCGCCTACCGGGACGAGCGGTTCGGCCCGGTCGTGGTGTTCGGCCTGGGCGGGGTGCTCACCGAGGCCCTGGGCGATGTGGCGCTCCGGGTCGCCCCGGTGGGGGAGGCCGAGGCCCTGGCCATGGTGGGGGAACTCCGGTCCCGGAAGCTCCTCGGGTCGTTCCGGGGCGAGGCCGCCGTGGACCGGGAGGCCCTGGCCCGGGCCGTTGCGGGGCTTTCGCGCCTCGTGGCCGAGCGGCCGGAGATCGCCGAGGTGGACTTGAACCCCTTGATCGCCCGGGCCGACGGCTCGGTGGTGGCCGTGGACGCGCTGGTGGTCCGGGGCGAGCCCAAGGCCGGAGGTGCGCCCCGGCCGCCCGTGGACACCGGGGCCCTGGCCCGGATCTTCCATCCCCGGTCGGTGGCCGTGGTGGGGGCCTCGGCCGGGTTCGGCAAATGGGGGAACGCGATCCTCACGAACCTCCTGGCCGGCGGGTACGAGGGCCGGGTGTACCCCGTGAACCCCCGGGGCGGCACCCTGTGCGGGCTTCCCGTGCTCCGGTCGGTGGACGAGCTGCCCGACGGGGTGGACCTGGCCATCGTCACCGTGCCGGCCGACAAGGTGGAGCCGGCCGTGGAGGCGCTGGCCCGGCGGGGGGTGCGCCACGCCGTCATCGTCTCCTCGGGGTTCCGGGAGGCCGGGGGCGACGGGCCCGAGAGGGAGGTCCGGCTCGTGGCCCGGGCCCGGGAGCTGGGGCTCACCCTCATCGGCCCCAACACCATGGGCATCGTGAACCCCCATGCGCGCCTTTACGCCACGGGCGCCCACGTGCGGCCCGGCCCGGGGGGCACCACCCTCGTGTCCCAGTCGGGGAACCTGGGGGTCCAGCTCCTCTCCTTCGCCCGGGCCCAGGGCCTCGGGATCCGGGCCTTCTGCGGCACGGGGAACGAGGCCATGACCGGGGTCGAGGATTTTCTGGAGGCCCTGGAGTGCGATGATGCCTCCGAGGTGGTGGCCCTCTACCTCGAGGACATCCGGGACGGCCGCCGGTTCTTCGAGGCGTGCCGCCGGGTGAGCCGCAGGAAGCCCGTGGTGGTGCTGAAGGGGGGGCGGACGGGCGCGGGCCAGCGGGCCGCGGCGAGCCACACCGGGGCGCTCGCCGGCGACACCAAGGTGTTCGAGGCGGCCTGCCGCCAGGCCGGGGCCGTGTGGGTGACCCAGCCGGGGGATCTCCTCGACGTGTCCGCCGCGTTCTCGGCCGTGCCCCTGCCCCGGGGGAACCGGGTGGCCGTGGTCACCTGGGGCGGGGGGTGGGGCGTGGTCACCGCGGACCTGTGCGCCGAGGAGGGGCTCGAACTCCCCGCCCTTTCCCCCGGGAGCCTCGCGGCCCTCGACGCCCTCCTTCCCCCCTACTGGAGCCGGGGGAACCCGGTGGACCTGGTGGGCGAGCCCGACCCCCACCTGCCGCGCAAGGCCCTGGAGATCCTCCTCGCGGACCCCGGCATCGACGCCGTGATCCACCTGGGGCTCCTGGGCCGGCGGGCGGTGGTGGGCGCCATGCTCGAGTCGGCCCGGGCGGCCGACCCGGACCGGGACGAGGGGTTCCTGGCCCAGGTGGAGCGGATGATCGGCGCCTTCGACGCGGGCCTGCTCCGGGCCTCGGCCGAACTCATGGACCGGTTCGGCAAACCCGTGGTGGGCGTAAGCCTGGTGCCCGACCCCGAGGCCCGCACCCTCGTGCCCGTGGCCGGCACCGACCGCAGGGCCCTGGTGTTTCCGGCCCCCGAGCGGGCCGTTCGCACGCTGGCGCGCCTCGCCGAGTACGCGGCGCGGCGGGAAACGCCCTAGGCCCCCGCGCCCGCCCCCCGGCGGGCCTCTTTAGCCGCTCAGGGCGTTTCGCACCGCGTCGGCCAGGCCGCGCAGGGTGAAGGGCTTGGGGAGGAAGGGGACGCCCTCGCCCAGCACGCCGGGGGGCAGGGCGGCGCCGGTGTAGCCCGACATGAACACCGCCCGCAGGTCCGGGCGGTTTTGCCGCAGGCGCTCCACCAGCTCCTTCCCGCTCATGTGGGGCATGACCACGTCGGTGAGGACGAGATCGGGCCGGAGGCCCTTCTCCTCGACGAGGAGGAGGGCCTCCCCGCCGTTCGCCGCCAGGGTCACGTCGTACCCCAGTTGGGTGAGCATGGTCCCCAGGAGTTCCCGGATCGCGGGCTCGTCCTCCACCACCAGGATCCGCCCCCGGCCGCCCTCGGGGGGAGCGGCGGGGCGGGCCCGGGCGTCCGGCCGGGCCTCGGCCTCGGCCCGGGGCAGGTAGATCTTGAACGTCGTGCCCCGGCCGGGTTCGGAGTACACCCAGATGTGGCCCCCCGACTGCTTCACGATGCCGTACACCGTGGCGAGCCCCAGGCCCGTGCCCTTCCCCTCCTCCTTGGTTGTGAAGAACGGCTCGAAGATGTGGCCGAGGGTCTCCTCGTCCATGCCGCAGCCCGTGTCCGAAACCGAGAGCAGCACGTAGCGCCCCGGCTCCACCCCCGGGTGGGTGGCGGCGTAGGCCTCGTCCAGGTCGGCCTCCGCGGTGGCGATGTGGAGCCGGCCCCCGTCGGGCATGGCGTCGCGGGCGTTCACCGCCAGGTTCAGGATCACCTGCTCCATCTGCCCCGGGTCCACCCTCACCCGGCCGATGTCCGAACGGAGGTCGAGGTCCAGTACGATGTCCTCGCCGATCAGGCGCCGGAGCATCTTCTCGAACTCCTGCACCAGTTCGTTGAGATCCACGACCCGGGGCTGGAGGGTCTGCTTCCGGCTGAAGGCGAGGAGTTGGCGGGTCAGTTTGGCGGCGCGCCACCCGGCCTCCACCATGGCCTCGACCTTGGGCCGCAGGGGGTCGTCCGGCGGGAGCTTTTCGAGGATGAGTTCGCCGTAGCCCAGGATCACGTTGAGCATGTTGTTGAAATCGTGGGCCACGCCGCCGGCCAGGCGGCCGATCGACTCGAGCCGTTGGGCCCGGTAGAACTGCTCCCGGATGGCCTCCTTCTCCCGTTGCTCGCGGTCGCGCTGGAGCCGGGCCCGGAGGATCGGGGCCACGTGGGCCGCGATCCGTTCCACCAAAGCCACCTCCTCCTCCCCGTAAGGTTCGTCCTTGTTGGCGAGGAGGAGGTTTCCGACGAGTTCGCCGCCGTGGACGAGGGGCACCGCGAGGGCCCGGCGGATCGGCGCGTGGCCCTCGGGCACCGGGGAGGGTTCGTCCGACACCACGGTGCGCTTTTCCCGCATGGCCCGGCCCCACGGGCCGGTCCACTGCTCGGGCGGAAACCGGACCGCCTCGCCCCGGGGTGCGTGCCCCGGCCACGCGGCCCCGGCGAGCGACGGGCAGACCCAGTCCCCGCTGTCGCCGATGTAGCCGAGGACGCCCAGGGGGCTCCCGGTGACGTTCCGGACCACGTCGAGCACCCGGCGGAACGCCTCGTCTTCGGGCGCCGTGAGGAAGATGCGGGAGATCTCGTCCCGGATCGCGAGTTCCCGCTCCGAGCGGCGAAGGGCCTCCTCCGCCCGTTTGCGGGCGGTGACGTCGCGGACGGTCAAGAGCGTGGCCGGCCGGCCGTCCCAGGTGATCCGGGCCGCCCGGGCGGCGCCGATGCGGATCTCCCCGTCCTTCGGGATCTCGATCTCCCGTTCGCCGGCCCCCTCGGGCCACGGGGGGAGGCCCGCGTCCTCCCCGACCCGGAGGGGCCGCCCGAACAGGGCTTCAGCCGCCGGGTTGGCGAAGAGCACCTTGCCCTCGCGGTCCACCAGGACGACGGCGTCGGGGGTCTGCAGGACCAGGTGGCGGAAGAGTTCCGTGGCCTCCCGGTGCTCCCGGGCGAGCCTCCGCCGGTCCAGGACCGACCGGATCCGGTGGGGCAACTGGCGGATGTGGGCCGGGCTCTTGACGACGTAGTCGTCGACGCCCCGGCGCAGGGCGTCCACCGCCACCTGCTCCGAGCCGGTGCCGGTCACCAGGATCACGGGCAGCTCGGGGGCGAGGTCCCGGAGCCGGTCCACGATCTCGAGCCCGGTGAACCCGAGGATGTTGAAGTCCGTCAGGAGCACGTCGTGGCGCTCGGCGTCCCGCAGGGCCGCCACCTCCTCGAACGTGGAGGCCAGCGTGACGGAAAACCCCCCGTCCTCCACCTCGAGGGCGTGACGGATCAGGGCCTGGTCGTGGGGGTTGTCGTCCACCACGAGAACCCGGACGCGGGGCGGGCCGTTCTCCTCTCGTGCTTGTGTTGCCATGTCTCCCACCCTTTCGGCCGACGGGTCGCCGGCCCGGGTCATTCGCCTCCCTTGGGGGGCTTTACGTTGAGGGTGATCCAGTAGTTTCCCACCGTTCGGATCACCTCCATGAACTCGCGGAACTGGAGCGGTTTCACGAGGTAGCTGTTGGCCCCGAGGTCGTAGCTCAACGCCCGGTCCCCCTCCTCGCGCGACGAGGTGAGCACCACCACCGGGATCCGCCGGAGCCCCGGCCGGCGCTTCACCTCGGCCAGCACGTCCTGCCCCGACAGCCCCGGAAGCTTGAGGTCCAGGAGGATCAGGTCGGGCAGGGGGTGGGCCTGCCGGTCGTCGTAGGGGGGCCGCCCCAGCAGATAGTCGAGGGCCTGCTCACCCGTAGTGACCACGTGCACCGGGCTCCGAAGCCCCACCGCCCGGAACGCGTCGAGGGTGAGTTCCACGTCCATCTTGTTGTCTTCCACGAGCAGGATGACGGCTTCGTCCTGGGCCATGGCGAACCTCCGGAAAGCCCCCTGGGCCCCGGGGGGCCCGAAACGCATCACGGTGACACCCGTGCCGGGTGCCGGGTGCCAGAATCCGGGTGCCAGAGGACAGAGGACTGAGGACAGAAGGGCCGACAAGTCTCTTCCGCTAGAACGCTAGGAGGCTGGGACGCTAGGACGCAAAAACATCAGCGATTTCAGCGTCTCCGCTCGTCCCACCCCGTGGGAGCGGCTTCGTATCAGGGATCAGAATTCAGAGCACAGATGTCAGAAACCCCCTGTCCTCTGTCGTCTGTCCTCTGACTCCTGACACGGTCGCCGCTCCCACACCCGAGCCCGGACTCCGGTGCTCCTCTCCCGCATGGTGGAGCCCCAAGGGATCTGCCAACTGCTCTCTGTGGTCTGGCCCCCGGTACGGCAGCCGCTCCCACGGGGTGGGACGGGTGCTGACGCCCGACCCCCTGAGGGTTTCAGCCGCCAAGCCGCCAAGCCGCCTAGCCGCCGAGCCGCCTACCCGTCCAGCCCCGCGATGCGGGGGACGCTGATCCAGAAGGTGGAGCCCTTGCCGGGCTCCGACTCGACCCCGCAGGTCCCGCCCAGGAGCCGGGCCGCCTTTTTCACGAGCGCCAGGCCGATGCCCGTGCCCGGATAGGCGTCGGTTTGATGGAGGCGCTGGAACATGTCGAAAATCTTCTCGTGAAACCGGGGGTCGATTCCGATCCCGTGGTCCCGCACGGCGATGCGCACCTCGTCCCCCTGGGGTTCGCAGAACACCTCCACCCGGGCTGGGACCCCCGGCTCGTGGTAGGTGAGGGCGTTGTCCACCAGGTTGACGAGGGCCCGCTCCAGGAGCCCTGCGTCGGCGAGTACCTGGGGGAACTCGCCTTCGAGCCGCACCACGGCCCCCTCGGCCGCGATCCGGGGGGCGAGGGTCTGGAGCACCCGTTCCAGCACCGCCCCGAGGTCCACGGGCTTTCGTTCCACCGCGCTGCGGCCGAGGCGGGAGTAGGCGAGCAGGTCGTCGATCAAGCGGGCCATGTTGTGGGATGCCTCGATGATGTAGTCGAAGTACCGTCGGCCTTCCTCGTCGAGCGCGTCGCGGTGGCGGTCGGCGATGATCTCGGCGAACCCCTGGATCGCCCGCAGGGGCGCCCGCAGGTCGTGGGACACCGAGTACGCGAACGCCTCCAGTTCCCGGTTCGCCGCCTCCAGGGCCGCCGTGCGCTCGGCCACCCGCAGTTCCAGTTCCTCGTTCAGGCGCCGGAGTTCCTGCTCCTGCTCCTTTTGCTCGGTGATGTCGGTGAAGAAGATCGCGATCCCCTCCTTCGTGGGGTGGATGCGGTTCTCGAACCACCGGCCGTAGGGCGGGTAGTACTCCGCCATCTGGATGAAGACCCCCTCGTTCATCGCCCGTTCGTAAGCGCGGTGGAACGGCTGGCCCACGCCCTCGGGGAACTCGGTCCAGATGTGCTTTCCCAGGAGGTCCTCGGGGTTCCTGCCGAGGAGTTCGCCGGCCCTCTTGTTCACGTAGGTGTAGCGCCAGTTCCGGTCGAGGGCCACGAAGGCGTCGGACATGTTCTCGAGGAGGTCCTGGAGGCTCCGCGACACCTTCTCGAGTTCCTCGCGCTGCCGCTTGGCCTCGGTGACGTCCCGGGTGACCGTGAGCACGCAGGGTTCCCCCCCCAGCGTCACGATGGAGGCCGAGAGGAGCCCGATCACGGGTTCCCCGGTCTTCCGCCGGAGGGTCATCTCGAGGTTTTCCACCCGGCCCTCCCGCCGCAGGCGCTCGGCCGCCTCGGCCCGCTCCTCGAGATCCGCCCAGATCCCCAGTTCCATGGAGGTCTTGCCCACGATCTCTTCCGGGGTGTACCCGAGGAGCCGGGTGACGCCCTCGTTCGCCTCCAGGAACATGCCGTCCTCGAGGCGGCTGATGGTGATGGCGTCGGGGCTGTACCGGAAGGCCAGCCGGAACTTCTCTTCGCTTTCGCGAAGTTGGGCCTCCATCCGCTTGCGCTCGGTGATGTCGTAGGCCGTGCCCCGGGTGCCGGCCGGCCGGCCCTGGGCGTCGTGGAAGGGCTTGGCGTTGACCACCAGATGGATCTCCCGGCCGTCCTTGGCCAGGTGGACCGTCTCGAGGCCCTTCACGGTCTCCCCCTGGAGGAGGCGGGCGAACCGCTCCCGGTCCCGCTCGGCCTGCTCCCGGCGCTGAAACGCGGTGAAGGGCTTTCCCAGCATCTCGTCCAGGCGGTAGCCGAACACCTCCTCCCAGGCGGGGTTCATATAGGTGTACCGGCCCTGGGCGTCGCACTCCCAGATCAGGTCCTGGGCCGTCTCCACGAGATCGCGGTACCGGGCCTCGGACGCCTCGAGGCGCTCCTCGGCCCGGCGCCGGACCTCCTCGTTTTCAAGGAGGAGTCCCACGAGGGCCGTGGCGAGGGGGAAGATGCTCAGAACCGGGGCGCTGATCCGCCGGAGCACCGAGACCGCGACCGGCCAGGGGAGGGTGAGCATCCAGGCGAGCATCGCCAGGTGCACCACGATGCCCAGGGCCAGGTAGCCGGCGAAGCCCAGCCGCTCCGGGTGCCCGCCCGTCCGGCGCCGGAACAGGACCCCGATGAGCACGGAGGTCACGGCCACCGCGGCGCCCGTGTAGGCCCCCGTGCCCCCGAGATGGAGGCGGTAGAGCGCCGCCATGGTGCCCGCGACGGCCCCGGCGAGCCCCCCGCCGTAGAGCCCGGCCATGGCGAGCACCACGGACCGGCCGTCGAAGATGACGCCCGGGGCGTACTGAAACGGGTTCATCATCCCCAGCACGGCGGCCACGCCGAAAATCACCCCCAGCCCCACCCGGCGCCACGTCGGGCCCCATCGCCGCACCCGGCCGACGAGGCCGTAGAGGCCCGAGAGGGCCACCAGGATCGCGACATTGTCGATGAGTTCCAGGTAGGCCGGGTTCATCGCGCCTCCTGCGCGCGAGGGGGTCGGCGCCCACCGTGGCCGGCGGCACCCGGGTCGGGGGCCAGAGGACAGGGGGGGCTGACATCCGTCCTCTGTCCGCGGATCCCCGACACGGGGGTTTTGGCCGTGGGGTGGGAGCGGAATCGTACCACTGATTTGGAATCTATCAAAGGTTTCCAGACCTTGCTCGACCCTGGTCCCGCGGATCGGCGGGTCTTGTCGTGGAGGCTGCCGGGCGGGCCATTACCAATACCTTCAAAAGTATTCCCTGAGGCGGGTGGGGGACTGGTTCCGGCCGGGTGCGAGTGCGGCACCCTTTTCGCCGCGCCCTCGCATGCCGTTGCAGGGTCGACAGATCGGAGCGTCGGCAGCGGAAGTTCCGGAACTTCCAAAGCAATCCAAGCCTGGTGACGCGCGGCGAGGTGAGGGGCCGCACCCGGCTCTCCACCAGCCCCCCACCCGCTAGTTTCCGTAGCAACGACGGGGATCTGACAATACTTCCGTTGGGGTTAGTACAACCCCAGGCGGCGGGCCACGTCCTCGTAGTCCGGGTCCTCGGCGTAGAGCTTCCCGAACTCGCTCCGGGCCCGCGCGCGCTGGCCGAGGGCCTCGTAGGCGAGGGCCCGCTCGTACCGGAGGGCCCGGAGGAGGTCCGCGGGGCGTCCCTTCTTCCGGCGCAGGGCCCGGGTCAGGACGTCCCGGGCGGCCTCCCAAAGCCCCAGGCCCCGGAGCGCCCGGCCCTTGTAGAGAAGGAGCGCGGCGTGGACCGGGGAGTCGTTCTCGACCCCCTCGGCGAGCCGCACGATCCGTTGGAGCGTGCCCGTGTCCCGCCCCCTGGCCTCCCACAGGAGTTCCGCGAGCGAGAGCCGCACCACCACGTCGTCGGGCTCGAGGGCCAGGAGCCGCTCCAGGCACCCGATCGCCTCGGCCCGCCGCCCCTGCCGCTGGTACACCTCCACGAGCCCGAGGAGCACGCCCCGGAGGTCGGGGCCCACCTGGGCCGACACCTCGTCGGTGATCGGGAGGCGCAGGGTGGCCGCGATGCCGTACTTCGAGACGTGGCGCCCGAGGTCCCGGTGCTTCTCGGCGGCCGTGGCGAGATGGGCCGCGGCCTCTTCGAGCCGCCCCAGCTTCAGGGCCAGAAACCCGGCCAGGAACGCCCCGTCGGCCAGGTGGGCGGCCTTCCCGAGGTGTTCCAGGGCCTTCTCCTCGTTGCCGAGCACCAACTCCCGGCACCCGTCCACCAGGGCCTCCTCGTCGTCCGGCGTGACGAGCCGCTTGAAAAAGCCGAGCGTCAGGCGCTCCTCCGGCCGCGGGGCCGGGGCGGCCCGCCGCCCCCTCCGGGGCTCCCCGCCGCGGAGCGAGGTCGTGTAAAAAAGCCCGGTCCCGGGAATCCCCAGGGTCACCCGGTTCCCCCGGGGCCCCACCGTCACCTTCGCCCCCCGGGGCCCGAACGAGAGCGACCCGCCCGACTTGCTCAGGTTCAGGGTCACCCCCGGCGCAATCCGGATCCGCCGCCAGAACCGAAACCCCATGCCCACCTCCTATGCTTCGAGCAGTGAGAACCCTCGGCCGGAAACCCCGTCCGGTTCCTGGGGGCGCCGCTGTGGGAGCGGCGTCCACGCCGCGATCCGGGCCGAAGGCCCGCCTTACCCTTCGTCCTGCCCGGGGAAAAAGCGAGCGAGGAACGCCGCGGCGTCGAGCACCGGGATGCCTTCGTACATCGCGACATTCAGGAGGAACCGGTCGCCGGAAACGACGCAGGCGGCTCCGACTGCGGCCGCGCAGAGGAGAAATACCTCGTCGTCCGGGCCCTCCGGAACGATGGGCGGGCCGGCCCGGGCGGATCGGGAACCAGGGTCACGAGGCGGAGCACCGAGGCGAGGACCGCAGGGGGCGTGAGCCCGAGTTGGCGTAACCGAGGCTCGAATCGGGGCCGTCCCAGCACGCCTGCGAGTTCGTCCATCATCGAGGGGGTCGCGACGGGGCGGAGGTCGCCCCGTTCCGCGAGTCGCACCACGCGCCAAGGCGCGCCGGTCCAAAGAGCCCCGGACACCCAGACGTTCGTGTCGAGGACTACGATCACAGGCTATCGCCGGCGGTTCTCGCGGCGGTACCGTCGAACCTCTTCCGCGATCGCCTCCGCGGGCAGCGGTTCGCCGGGCTCCGCCTTCTCCACGATCTCGGTCAGGGGTAGGGGCGTGACGCGCTTCAGGCAGACCGTGTCCCCGTCGATCCACACCGCGAACCGGTCGGAGGGCCGAAACCGCTTGGCGAGTTCGGGCGGCAGCCGGAGTGTGCGCTCGTCAACGAGTTCCGCGTAGTCCGCCATGGGCCGCTCCTGCGTGTTTGGGGTCCGACAATATTCTGCAGCACGCCCGGCGAGGACACAACGCAGGAACCCGCCACGGAAATCCGGAGAGGGCGGGCATTTCCGTGAGAGCCTGTTCGCGAAATCAGAGAGTGTGCATCCTCGGTGCTACGCCATGTCTCGGCACTGTGAGGGGTGAACTTGAATGCCGCCGGACGTGTGCCTCTCGATAAAGCCGAGGCGGAGTATTGACTCCTATTGACTCCTAATGTCGAAGTATATGGCGACGGAACTCCAAGCCCAAATTGTGCCGGAGGATGGTGTTATAAAATGCTTAATCTGTGCCCCCGCCGCCAATACGAACCGGGAGCCGGAGCCGGTCACGCACTTCCTGATAAATTGGTAATGAGACGTTCTCTGCCACCTCCAACGTAACCGCCAGCCCATACCGGACGGGTGTCAGAATGTCGCCAGCATCCGCCCGGCAACTGACTTTGAAGCTGATCGCATGGCCGTCTTGAAACGGATCTGCCGTGGCACCTTCCAAGACCTCGTGCTGGAGCGTGCCACGCATTGCCGCTCGCCAGTCTGCATTGCAACGGGTTGGTGTTAAATTGTTTTTTGGATCGAGCCAGAGGTGGGCCACGCGGTATCCCCTGCGCCCCGGGTTGATGGGCGTGAACCAAGCCAGCGTTACCGTGAGGCGCCGCCATTCCGCGCGGGCGGAAAGGCTGGGCGGAAGGGGAAAACTGTATTCGTGCGCCTGGCCATCCTGGAGCGAACCATAGCCGAGCACGGTCACGCGTTGATCGGTGCAGCTAACGACGCGCGCCACGTCTACCGACCCGTAACCAAGAAAACGCGCGACATAGTCTTTAAAAGCCCGGCTGTTTCTACGATTTCTCAATAAGTGTTCGTAAATGGCATACATGTCCCCCCACCTGGCCCCGTGGGCTAGGAGTGTCTTCAGCAGCACTGCGTCGTACTCTGCAGGCACGCCGTACGTGGTTCGAAGTTGTTCCAGAACGTCCTCGTAAAGGCGCGTCGCGGCGCGCGACGCCATCGCGGCGGCGTTGCTTGTGCCCCGTTGATATGCGGTCCAGTCTCGTTGATCCGCAGGTCCAGGGGCGGCGACGCGCTGGCCGGGCGGCCGAAGATGAGAGGCCACTTCTAGAGTAGCGTTAGCATGCGTCGTGCCCATTCTTTCCCGATAGAATTGCCGCCCACCCGGAAGCAGGATGTCGGGCTTGACGGCTTTCCTGTAGCCGGGGCCATGTGCATTCACTGGACTGGGCAGGATCGCGCGCGCATACGGGTCAATGAGTCGGTGGTGGGAGGGGAGGGTTGATGCATCGGCATGCAGAGCGCCCACCGTCAAGCCGTTGACGGTTTCGGCCGGGGACAGCAGCCGCCGGTTTCGAGTGTCGCTCGCCAAGGCGCAGACGACCGCGCGCCTCCGATCCACGTCGGTTAGCCGCTGAAGATCGGCGCGGGGAACGTCCAGGACGATCTCTTTCCGGTGATTACCGGCGCTCACGACAAATAATACATTATACTGCCACGCCAGCCAGTCGAGTAGCCGCGCCCAGGCGCTCACTTCTCGGTCCAGCGGACGCGTAGGATCACCGACCGACAAATTGATCACGCGCACCGTGGGGGCAACGGCGGGTTCGTCCCCTTCCCCTTCGAACAGCCTGCGAACTGCTCGGTGAACCAGGTCAACGGGTAGGACCGATTCGGGAATGGTTTCTTGAAATTGTCCACTGAAACCACGGCAGGGCTGCATGATAGGGCGCACGTACACCGGCCTGTCCAGCGGTGAGCCCCTCTCGTTTAGGTCGCCGTGGCAAATGAGCGACGCCATAGCCGTGCCGTGAACCCGTTCGTGGGCCTGGTAGTTCGTTTCGTAGCCATCGGGGTCGTCTACAATGAGGCGACCTTCGAGCAGTCGGTGGTTCGCCAGCGGCATGCCGTCCAGCAGGGCAACCAGTGGTTCGTTTCTTGTCGGCCGCTTCGGAACGGTCTCGGTCCACGGTTCGGCCGCGCTCAGGTCCTCGTACGGCGGCGCCGCGCACTGCCCGACAGGGCGGAAATGCCAGACATCGTCACACTGGAGAAGTCGGATCGCACCCTGTTCAAGTATGGTGTGCACAGCGCGCACCGGAAGGTGCCCAAGGATGCCGTGGTATGCGATTTTTTCGAGGACGCACTGCCCGACTATGACCCCGCCCTCCTCTTCAATGAGTGTGCGAAGTTTTTCCGCAGCTTGGCGCCGTCGTTCTGGATTTTGGCGGAACCACAGTTCGGCCTCGAAGGGCACTAATTCTTGCCCGTGCCTTACGCGACGCTTCCAGTCATCAAGAAGTCCAGTTTCTTCGATCCGATCTTCGACACCCCACGGTCGGATGGTGCGGAGATGTTCGAAAACATACTTGAGTTTGGCCAATCCGCGAGGAAATTTCGTTTTCGGGTCCTCTTTCCAGCGATCAAACAGGCCCTGAATCTGGCGAAGCGCTTGCTCATCGGTCATGAGCAGATAGAGCCTACCCGATAACGGTTTATCCGGGTCTTTTGCATCCTCAAATCCGTCCCCCGGTTCAATGTCGCCGACCTCGAATTCCCCAAGCCATTCCAGACCTCTAATCTTTTGGACGGAGTTGATGAAATTCTCGACGGACCCAACAGTTTCCAGTACCAGCGCCAGTTCGGGTTGTATGCCGACAGCACTGTC
>NZ_BAAHXI010000064.1:0-22567 GCF_054656955.1 Deferrisoma palaeochoriense | reverse complement strand
ACAAAAGATCATGGCAACGAAGTGATCCCAGGCGGAAAACCGCTTGGTGCAGCGGTTGGCGCCGTGTCTGCGACACGCCTTCAGGAAGGTCGCGCGTTCCACGAGGCCGAGGATTTGACTGAAGAGACTGGCGGTACGTACCATCAGCAGGCCCTCCTCTTGGGTGGTGATGTTTGTGGAGAGCACCACCATACCCGAGACGGAGGGCATTTTTCATGGACCAGGTCCCCCGGTTCGCCGACCCGCCGATTTTCCGCATCAGTTCAGGCTCTCAGACTTTCTGACGATAGCGTTCTTGGACACGAGTGACTGTAGCGTGGCTACCACAACTCACCCAAGTGAACAAGTTCAGCAACAACACTCTCCCCCGTGGCGTCCTGTAACACGGAAGGGCCTTGACCCGAAACCGGTGCCCCTCCCGAAAATCGACGCCGGTGCTCGACCCAAAGGTCGACTAACAGAACAGCATTTTGAGGTAGCGCCCCAATTTGTGCACATTTCAGGGTTCTTTCACGCCCAACAGAAACTTACTGATACAAGGTCGTGTCGCGCATGGCTCACCTTCCTTTCGGCGAACCACACTACCGCTACCCTTACCCACTAGAAACCCGGAAGTACCTTCTCGCTGCACTCGTCCGCTCACTCAACTCCTCCGGGGATGCCCGCACGCAGCACAAAGAGCAGCCATCCGCGTTCTCAGCGGCTTTCCGCAACTTTCACACGGCGGGCCGTACAGTGACACCACATGATGCCAAATCGCGGCCGGGTTTGGTTCCATCCATCCGGTCAAATCGTAATATAACTTACACATCCTAAACTCACGCAAGCTTATATGCGGCTCGTTGCCAAAAAACTCTCGATACGCCTCCGTCCATTTTTCGTAAAATCCACGCTCCTCTGCGCTTAACGCCTCTTCAACAAGTTCTTCGCGCGTCGTGGCACGCAACATTTCGTCGACTATCGCCGCTTCTTCTTGCGTCAGCATGGGTATTTCCATTCTACAGCGCCAGCAGTACATAGTTTTCGGCATTTTCCCATCCTCAACGTATCTAGGCAGAGGAACCCTATATCACTCTGGGCCCGTAGATGCTTGGGCAAAAAAGCACGTGGTGCGGTTTGGCAACATCGACCACTCAAAACTTAACGATAAATGATCACACCCATTGCTCCGCTCCACACATCGTCCCTCCTTCAAGCTCAATGTCTTTTCTCGGCCCACCACTTAATTTATCATGGATAACTCTTAGCCTGCAGGTGGACCGATTGCACACAGGGCGCTTCTCGTTCCGTGCTTCTCCCACTCCGCTTTCCAGCGTGATTCTATTAATATTGATACATTGACTGTGCCCCGATTAGATGTCATAAACCGGCCCGGCCCTCACGCCGGCTCCTTCGGGAAAATAAATGTTGTCCCATTCCCCCGGGCCGGCGACTCTAGCTCCAATCTATCCAGGACCGTTGCTCCGCCCTTCGATCAAACGCCCTCCCTGCGTGGGGTCACTCTCTACTGTCACTCTTCAAGACAAAAATAGTTTTGTACTCTCTCTCCGATGTCAGTGTACTAAGGTGTCTTTACCTACACGAGACACCTCAGCCCCCGGCCCGAAACCGTTGATCCCTTCTAGTGGCTAAACAGCCCTTCCCGCCCTCTGTACGTCCCATGTGCTCACGTATCGGGGCCGACAACAGCTTAGCAGATCAACAATACCACCGTTCATCCTGGTCAATCCCCATGGAGAGGGAGCAATTAGATATGTTCCTCCGGCTGCGTGGCAGACGTAACCGTAACAAATTTAGTCGCCGATCCCGAGTCCCTCTACTATTCGCTTTTTGATTTCGGTCGCGTTGTCAATGTCTAACACTCGCCGCCCGGCAAGCCATTCGGCGAAACCCGGCACGTCGAACAACTGTAAAGCAACGCGGCGGCGAACATCTTCGGGCAGATAGGAATGGTATCGGCCGAGCGAAAGAGAGGGGACGAGGTCATCCGCGAATCGGCTCAGAACAGACCTCAACCGACTCTCATCCTGTGCTAAGGCTCGGAGTCGCGCTTCCTCCACGCGACCGCGGACCGCGAGCCCCTTCAACGCCGGGAGCCCCGCTAGCCCATGGAAAAGGCCCTTTAAGACGGTTTCGTAGGCCGAACCACCGAAATGGAACCAATAGCAACCTCCGGGCAAACTAACAACCGGAGCATCCGTCGTCTTGAGGCCGAGACCACGCCGCACATGTTCCGCAAAGGCCTTGCCCATAGGGGCCGATCTGGAAGCGTAGCGAAAGGTTTCGTCCTGGCAGCCTCCCGCAACGGTTCGCAGCACGATCTCTCCCTCTTGGCTCACGACCTTCCACCTCTGGCCAGCCAAGGCAACTGTACCGGACCCGTTGACCCCCTGTTGCACGTAGGCAATCACCTCACCCGTCCCACCGTCGACCACGGGAATTCCTCGATCACCCGCGCTAAAGTTGTGATGAACGTCTCCCCCGGCCCTTTCGCAACGGTTCGCCCACTCCTCGCCCAGATGCAACCTGCCGAATTGCTCGATTAGAGCACCGGTCTCGATCAAGGTTTCCAGAATCTTCGCGGCTGTTCCTGCCCCCTCCGACTCCGGCCACACCTCTTCCGCGAGCGCGAGCAAATCCTCCCGTCTCCTCCCTCGACGTCCAGCTTGGGCAACGTAGCTAATCGCCTGCTGGACAAAGACCGACCAAAGCCGGGTCCGGGGGACCGGGTCGAGTGCCCCATGGCAAGCGTTGTCTAACATGCTCGCCAGGGCTCTCGACTCGACCCCACTTCGAACCACGGGGATCACGCGCACCCACCCTGTTCGACGTCCGGATCTCCCGATGCGCTGAAGAAGGCTGGCCGTATTCGACGGTGCTCCAACCAGCGTTACCGCGTCCACGTCCCCGATGTCGATACCTACCTCCAAAGTGGTCGTGGCGACGAGCACAGCGTCACGCGCACGGGAAAACTCCCTCTCGGCATACTCCCGACGATTTCTCTCCAGACTGCCGTGATGCGCTCCGACAAAGATCTCTCGCCGCTCGCGCAGCAATTTACCCAGGACCAACGTCAGCTTGTCGCACAGCGCACGCGAGGGAACGAATACCAGCACCTTCCTGCAACCATTGTCGTGCCCGCCGCCTAGTGCCTGCCACACCCAGTGACCAATGGCGTCGAGATCGTCCGCCCCCCTCACATGGAGGAGGTGAGGGTGGATTGCGACCGGGTCGGCAACCGGATCCAAAGGTACCCACCCACCAGTCTGCGCGCTCAGAATCTCAATCTCACGGCTGCCGGGGACCGCAACGACCTCCGCTGATTCTCCCAGGAGTTTCCGCGCGAGGTCCTCTGGGTGCGACACCGTGGCACTCGCCCCACAGACCTGAACACCGCTTTCTTTCACCCATCCTTTGGCCCGTGCAAACTCGCGTACGCGGCGCAGGCGCGCAAGAAGCCAGACCACTTGATCCCCACGGGGGGAAGAATCGAAAAGATGCGCTTCGTCCAAGAACACAGCTTGGACCCCCGCTAAGATGTGGTCGACCAGGCCCCCGTCCTTCCAAACGGAATCTCGCACCAGCATCGAGTCAAAGGACTCCGGCGTTGTAATGAGGACGTGGGGGCGGCGGGCTTTATCTCTGTGGTCGCTCGTCTGTCTGCCACAGGTCCAACCAACTTTCGCAAGGGGCCCCTCTAACCTCGCGAAGAGATCGTTCACCAAAGCACGTGTGGGAGCCACCGCCAAGATCCGAATTCGTCCCTCAGACCCATTTGGGTCGGCCTTTAGCCGGGCCACCAGCGGGGCAAATACGGCCTCCGTTTTTCCGGATGCTGTGGCGGAGGTGACCAGAGCGTTTCGTCCTTTAAGAATCGGGGGAATGGCTTGCCGTTGGATGGCGCGGAGGGTGTTGAACCGCCCAAAGAACGCGTGGCCCACTGCGCCGAGGGGCCGAACGATGTCGCGGTCGGAGGCCATCAGAAGGATGATTCCATGAGGTGAAGGACGTCCTCTAAAGGTTTTCCTCCCCCGGAGAGCAAGTCGAAAGCCTCGAGACTCGTCCGAACAAAATGTCTGGGCACTGAGTTCGGCAAGCGACGATACCGAGCTAGGAGCCCCGGAAAAATCCTAGCGATGGTCTCATCGCCGAGGCAGGGCTCGCTATCGGGATAAGCGGTTCGATACAGGTTCGCAATTCTACGCAGCAGTTCCTCCAGCTGTTTCTCGTCGGGAGTAGGCACCTGGATGTGAATCACGGCACCCCCCAGGATCTCCAGAATGTCCTCGACCGCATCGTGCTCTGTCGCCACCCCTCCTCCGGCAGGGGCCGACGCGAATGCTACCAAGAGCGGGGCCTTGCTCCTGGCAACCGCCTTCATCTCCCGGAGAAGTGCTCGACGCCGAAGTCTACGGGTTTCCGAGGCTCGGTCCCGGTATGCTGTGGTCGCGTACTCGACATCAAGTTCATCAAATACTGACAAAAAGCCGCGGGCGCCCATGACACTCAGGAAGATGGCCCACTCCTTCAACAGCCGCGCAAATGCTTTGGGGCGATCTGCGACCCGGAACGCCCTCATGGTCGGCAGGCGAACGCCTCGGTGGCCGAGGACGCGGAGCTTCCCGTTGGCCTGCGAAGCAGAAAGGCTGAGGGCAAAGTAGTCTTGGATGTGCGCCAGAGCATCCGGATCATCTAGAACGTGAGCGGGGACAACACGAAGGGCACGCGCTATTGTCCTCGCCCCCTTCTCCACCAGTGCCGACATCTTGCCGTCCCGAACGGCCCGGCGAAGGAGGTCCGCTAGGCAAGCTACGCCGGAATCCCGAAGGGGAGCGCCAACCCCGCTCAGGATCTCCTCCATCAATCCCATCGGCTCAGACATGGTCACAGCCGTACCGTCCATAACGGCCGCCGCAATGGCGAATTGATCCTTTCGGGCGATGGCCCGCAAGAGGGTGAGCGCGTGCGTTTTCCCCCCACCCCAGGCCCCTTCTATCAACACGAAGGTGGGCTTCTCTCGCGCTGCGAGGGCCACCGCGCGGCGGAGTTCCTGCTCCAATTCCTCCGTTCCGACGCTCAGATCAAACACCTGGGATTCGAGGATCTGTCCAAGTCTGAGGGCGGTTATACCCTTCCGAGCCTCTACCGTTCCTGTGTTCGCCGAAACGGCGCACTGCGAGGGGGGGGCATAGCCGCCAGATGCAGCGGGGGCGATCCGAGCCACACCAAGGGTTTGCGATGCCTCAGCCTCCGGTTCCAGTGCTGTCTGGGCCTGGGCAGAAGCCGAGGTGTCCCGCGGGGCGAAATGCAGCGTCTCCAACGGCAGAAGCACCCTCGCGTAACCAAAATCCACCAAGGCGCCTTGGCGATTCCCTGCCCCCACCGTTATTATTGTGCCCCACCCGAGCTTGTTGTGGAAAACCCGGTCCCCTTTTTTCAAGGCTCGTACGCCTCCAACTCTTCGTTCCTAAGCGATTCGAAAGACCCCCGATAGCGACTTGCCAATTCCTCCTCGCTGTAGTTCTTCTCCCCTTGATGTGTTTGTAAATCCAAAAGGTTTACCCACGTCTTCACGAAGAGCCGCCTTGCAGCAATTTCCAGATTTCGTTCCGCAGCCACATGGGCCAGCCGCTCCACATTGGCCATCTGAATGTCTTTATTGAATTCATAACCCCTCGCCAGCTCACCCAAGGCGATCAATCGAACGCCGATTGATCTCAGCAGCTCTTCCTGTCCAGCAACCTTGTCTAAGTGAATCTGGGGAGCGAAGTCGCCACCTTCGTGAAAAGGGACCCCCTTTACCATCAAGCGCTGTTCAAGAGCTGGGTACCGCGTCAATTTCTCTAATACGTCGTACACACCCGCAAAAACCCCAAACAGCGGCACCCCGCCGGGAACACCGGTGGGCAGGTCCACCATTACCCTCATCGCCGCAAGGACGCGGTCCAAGGCCTTGCCGCTCGCAGTGAACAGCGTCTCCACCTCGTCAAACAGCACGACCGCGCCGTTGACACCTGCCTCCTTTAGGAATCGAGCCACCGAGAGCAATAAGTTTCTTCCAAGATCCCCTTTCGCCCGCACCGGCACCTTGGCAAGGCGAAGAGCGGCAAGATCCTCCCTTGTCAACGTGTCCACGTCGCCCTGCAGCCAGCGCAAAGCTGCATCGCCAGCCACCGCCCGAACTGGATCGTACTGGGTCCGCAGAGCCTCTGCCATGACCCTACCGAATGCGTTTTCGGGATGATCGTCACTAGCGACCGCATCCAACCAGAGAGAAAAAGCAGCGTCCGGATCCGGAGCGCCCGCTTCGTGAATCTGTGACCTCTTGTGAGCAATCACGCGCCGCAAAAACCGGTTCAGCCCCGGCCGGTCTTCCCCTGGCAAATGGAGCGTCTTCATGAAGGCTCGGAACACGTCCAAGGGGCTATCCAGGCTGATCCCCTGAGTGCACGCGACGTAGGCCACCGCGAACCCCTCCTTCAGAGCCCGGCTCCCCAGCGCCATAAGAAA
Organism: Deferrisoma palaeochoriense; assembly: GCF_054656955.1. Lineage (NCBI taxonomy): Bacteria > Pseudomonadati > Thermodesulfobacteriota > Deferrisomatia > Deferrisomatales > Deferrisomataceae > Deferrisoma > Deferrisoma palaeochoriense. Next base: position 16,057 of record NZ_BAAHXI010000064.1, on the reverse strand, counting down.
GTGCGTCTTCCCGCCGCCGTACGGGCCGATCACGAGCTTGAAATGGGCGTGGCGCCGGCACAACTCCTGCAAATACGTCCTCGCCAACCGGTCGATCCAAGGCTCGATGCCTACGGAATAGGTGGGAAGCACCTGCCCGGCGAATGTGAGTTCTGAAGGAGCCTTCCCTTCGGAGGCCAACCTCGCCCACAGCTCTCGAGCGTCTTGGGGCTCTATCATCAATCGGTCTTCAGACATGACGTGACACCTCAGCAGCCACAACACTAGCGGCCATCTTCACGAATTCCCTAACCGCACCGGACTTAATCGAATCGCTGTACTTGGCACACTCCCCGCTTAGCATGCGTAGCAGATCGTCGCGTGATCGACCGGGCAGACCGGCATCGCAGCCAACCTGCACAATCGCCTCAGCAAGTCCCTCAAAAAACGCCACCTCCCCAGGAGTTGGTTGGGTCAATTCATCCAGGTCCACCCAAACCGCCCGCGGATTGGGGGCTTCGCCGTTGCTACCCAGACGAATCCGCTCTATTCGCTGACTTAAGGCCTCCAAATCTGCCCGTGCGGTTTCGAGGAACTCCTCCACAACGGCATAGTAGATCACGCAGCTTCTGAAGGTTCCCAAAGCCATGTGGTCGACGAAATTCCGCAGGTTCGCCAAGTACGTCTGTCGTGCTTTCGGTCTAAGCCGAGCCATCGAATGCACCTGCTCAGTCTCGTCGAAGAGAACAACGAGGCCGGGGTACCCTATTGTTCCTGGTATCGAAGCGAGAGAGCGAACCCAAGATGCTGCGTTCCGCCTCCCGAGCTTACCAATAGGCCGCGGAAGATGTGGATTTCCACGATACAAATCGCTCACACGAATACGATAAGTAATATCTGCGCGCAATAGCGCCCGCAACTCGCTCGTCAACTGCGTCCACCGTCCTTCCCGAAGCACCTGATTCATGTAAGCTGCGGACAGGGTGCGGAAATCGCTAGCCAGGAGAGGATCACCGTACACCCTTTCGATCCGCCTTTTCGCCTCTTCCGGCGACACGGTCCGCACCCCTGCCTCCAGAACCGCGTCTGGGCCCGTCCGGCGTTTGGTACCTCGGACTCGCTGCGGAGGCATAAGACCTTTGGCCATACTGCGATACGTTTCCTGGAGGGAGGCGAAAGGCGACTGACCGGCCCGGCAGTCCACATAGGAGGTCACAAACCCTTCTCGAAGAGCCACTTCCTGAAGGGCCCTGAGGTAATGGGTTTTGCCTCTTCCGTAGGGGGCGAATACGAACTGAAGCTCAGCGCCACCTTCCCTCACGAACGGCAGTATCTCGTCCCGGAAACGCGCAATGCTTCCGTCCAGCCCAACGGAGATCCGCAAGGCGCTTCCGGCATCGGGCGGTGTACCTGACTCAGCGAGTTTCGCCAGAACCTCTCTCGGATCCACTGGCTCCCCCTTTCTTCTCTACCCGCAGCACCGCGAACTGCGGTCCAAGCGTGTCCACGCTCTCCAGGTTCGGCAAGGTGATGGCTTTCCCGGCGGAGACCGTTGCCATGTTTGGGGTCATAGTGCGCAACATGTCGTCACCCAAGGACCACCCCGAACGGCCAAACCGGGCAAGGTCATACGCGAATTGGGCACTAGAATAATCGCGAAACTTCTTGGCCACCGGCGTCTTCATAAAGTCCTCAAACTGAAGGTGGCGCAACAGCGCCACGTATCCGTGAAGCACACGCACTTGCACCCACCCGTCACGCTCCTGTCCCCGCTCTCGGGCAATGCGGCACGCGTCCTTTATGGTTCGTAGAAACCCCTCCCGCGAGAAAGGCTCTCGTTCCAACGCGGCGGCCTCCTCTTGAATTCGGCCGAAGATTTTTTCTCCGTCCCCCTCGGCAAACTCACACACCTTCTCACTGCCCACCTCCAGCCGAACCTTCATTCCCTTGTACGATACTTTGAACACACCCACCCTGTCATACTGCCCGAATCGCTTATGAGGCACCCTTGCTTCTCGCGCCGCTAGCAGGAGCCTCTCACGTCGGCTCGTGAGGTGTTCATTGATCCGCCGCTCAAGGTCAGATAGCTCGCTCTCTAGATCAGCGAGCAATCCGTCCAGAGACAACTTTTGGGCCGCCACGATGGCAGATCGAAGCGTCGCGATCCTTTTTTCGTCAGGGAGTTCTTTTCGGCCGCAAAGCTTGCCCAAAATTTGAGTCAACTTCTTAAAATCCTGATACTGAGCTTTGAGTTCCATCTTGCCACCTTTATTGTTCATAAGCCTGAAAAAAGTCCCTCGCTTGGCGAAGTAACACAAATATGTTATGGATCTGACAAGGCATGGTCCACTTTATTCTGTGGTCTACCTCGCCTAGATCACCTTCTTGCAGCCTCATCAAACATCTTGGACCCGGCGGTCAAACTCCTCGCTCATGCCCGTTAACAGTAGGTCGCTGAGGAGGTCACAACACCGAACGACATTGCGAGGGTTGGAGTCGTTTGCGTGGGGGGTGAGCATGCCGTGGGCGAAGATGTGGCGGATCGAGCTGGCCAGATACGCCACGTTGGTCGAGCCCCCCGCGAGGTAACGATCCAGCTCGTCGCGGTGCCGCGGGTTCACTCTCTCGTAGAGAAAGCGATAAAAGGACCCGTTTCGGTCGATCCGCTTCAGACGGACCGCGACGTCGTCGGCACCGTAGGGGCGGAAGATCTCTTGGAAGTGCGATCGGTTCGTGCCCGTGATCGCGCTGAACTGCTCGAAGCACGACCAGCACAGAAACACCCGAAACAGCGCCGAATACCCGGCGACGGTGCTCTGACTGTAGCCATGCAACTGGAGGGTGTCGAACGACGACGCAAGCCGGTACCGGTTGCCGAACCGGATCACGTCCCCCCGGGTGCCTTGGAACCCGAGATCGCTCGCTTCGGCGCCCCGTCGCATGTGTTTCAGGAACCTGCCCCACCCCTTGGGATATCGGGATCTCCTGCGGCTACCCTCGAAGGTCATGGCGCTTTCTCCATGTTCGGGATCCGACGGGGGCTTACGATCCGTCACCCAAACAAACAAAAAGCGGCACCCGGCTGGCCCTGCCAGCCTAAGTGCCGCTTCCTTTCAAACAAGATAGACGCCCCGCCCGTTGATTTCACGTCGATGGCCCCCTGTCCACCGGTGAACTCGACGTTGACATTTTCCCAACACCGCGGGGCGGGGGTCAACCCCCAGAGCGCCTCGGACGCAGAGGCCTTCGTCCACCCCGATTCCCCCGAGGGCGTACCCGCTCCGGGATTGCGTCGCCGAACGCACCGGCGGCCAGTCTTACCTGTCCGGGCTGTCCTTCGGCAGCAAACCGGGCATGGTCCGGCGATCTCACTGGGAGAAGGCCTTCTTTCGGGTCCGTGGACAAACAGGCCGGACCTTCTGCCGATCGGGGCCGCCGCGGATCAAAGGTCCTTGTACGCCTTCTCGTCGGCGTCGCTTCCCCACTCCGAAAGCGTTCCATCCACCGCGGACAGATACTCCTCGTCCCCCGGGTCGAGCCGCCGAACCCGGGCGCAGCCGTCGGGTTCGAGCGTCCAGACGATCCGGTCGCCGGGGGAGAGCCCGAGGGCGCTCCGAACCCTCTTGGGAATCGTTGTTCGCCCCCTCGAGTCGAGCGTTGTGACCATCCGCGCCTCCCGCACTGATGCAATGCTCCGGGGCCGGGCTTGTCTGTTCGCGGGTACTCTTACCTGCCGCCTCTGCCGGAACGATACCGCCCGGGCTTCCTGGCCTTCGCTACGGGGCTTCGGGGAGTTCGAGCAGGAAGCGCCACGCGGGCAGGACGTCGACGGGCCGGCCTCGCACGTCCATCCGTTCCTCGTGCTCGCGGGTCACGACGATGCCGCGGGGAACGGCGAGTTCCTCCATCGCCTCACCCAGGGCCGCGATCTCGCGGCTTCGCGTGGTCGGGTCGGCCAGATCGTCGCACACCTAGACCAGCAGCCGGGCACCGTCGGGCATCCGGGCCACGAAGTCCACCTCGGCTCCCCGGCGGGTCTTCACGTAGTGGATGTCGGCCGTCACCCGGCGAAGGGCCGTAAAGACCAGGTTTTCCAGGAGGTGCCCCCGGTTCGCCAGGATCCCCGAGGACACCGAGGCCACCATCGCGTGATCCACGCAGTAGATCTTCTTGGAATTGGTGTTTCGGCGCTCAACCGAGGGGTCGAACACGCGAACCGAGAACAGAAAGTAGGCGTCCTCCAACCACTCCAGGTACTCGGCCACGGCGTACTTGGGAACCCTATGCCCCAACCCCTTCAGGTATCCCGTGAGGCGGTTCACGCTGTATAGCGACGCGGTGTCGTCGATCAGGCGGTGGGCCAGGTCCACCAGGGCCTTGGGGTGGGACACGTCGTGGCGCTCCACGAGGTCACGGAACAGGATCGATTGGAAGTACTCCTGGTGGATCTTGACCCGAAGCCGTCGGTCGAGCCCCAGCACCTCCGGGAACCCGCCGGTTTCCCAGTACTCCCGGAACGCCTTCTGGACCTGGAGGCGGCGCCGCGTGGAGAGGAGCCCCTCGGCGTCGATGCCCTGGAAATCCAGAAGCTCCCGAAACGAAAACGGGAAGAGCTCCCACGGGAGCGCCCGGCCCCGCATCTGGGTTGCGATCTCCTTCGAGAGCATCCGGGCGAAGGAGCCGGTGAGGTAGACCTCGCACTTCTCGGTGCGGAGGATGCGGTCCACGAACGCCTCCCACCCCTCCACGGCCTGGATCTCGTCGAAGAAGCAGTAGACGGTTTCGGTGCCCTTAACACCTCCGTTGCACCGTAAGGTTTCTTATACCTGGGAGGTCGATGCCGACGGCACCTCCGCCGGGTCAGAGGTCCCCGTACGCTTCTTCGTCCGCACCTTCCCCCCACTCCGACAAGGTTCCTTCGGCCGCACGAAGGTACTCCTCGTCTTCCGTGCTCAATCGCAGAACGCGAGCCGTGCCGTCGGGATCGACCGCCCAAAGGGGGTGGTCACCCGGCGACAGGCCCAAGGCAACCCGTACCCCTTTGGGAAGGGTTGTCCTCCCCTTGCTATCGAGCCTCGTGACCGCTCCCCCGAGCGTGGTATGCCGACGATACACGCCTGCCAATGGCCCGGCTAGGGCGGCCGGATGTGCCGGACGGTTCGTCCTCAAAAGGAAATGAGGGACAGTCGAGAGTGTCATCAGCGATCTCGATCCGCTCGCTCGATTAGGCGGCCGCCGGCTCGTTCTCCATCTGCTGCACCAACTCCTTCAGCGGCTCGGGCGAGTAGCCGCGAAGGAGCCACTCCCGAGGACTGAGGGGGTCGCCCGTGGCAGGGTCCACCAGGGCGGGGTTCGGGTCCACGAACCACAGGTGTACGGCCACGGGGGATGCGTTTTCGGGCACGTGCGGTAAGACGAACTCAATATAAGGGAGGGTATCGTCGCCCATGAACTGGAACCTTGGAAGCCGCCACCTCCCTTTCCAAAGAAACCCGTAGAGGGTCTTCTCCTTCGATGAGAGCCGCTTGCGGACTCGGCGGCAAGACACCCCGAGAAGCCTGCTTACCTGCTGGGTCGTCAGACTGTGACAAAGCAAGAGGGCAGAAGATGCCGCCTCCCTGAGGATCCGCTGACTTGTGCGTCGAGAGATCGGTTCTTCCGAAGGCTCGATCTCCCAGGGCCGGAACAACACATTGGCCACCGCTGCGCCTTGGTCAGCGGAGGAATTCTCGTCCGATTCCTCGGGCGCGCGCTGGAGTGGATCGGCAATCTCTCCCAAGATCTCCACGAATCCTCTGCGGACACCTCCACTCCGTACCGACACAGGATCCCCTGGAGCTCGTTGTAGAATTCCCCGGCCGTCATCATACACACCCTCCTTGCCGATCGGTCGCCCTCATGGGGTGGGCGCGCGCCGCCAGCGGGGGCCATCCGCTTTGAGCTGTGTTGGCCTCCGGATAAGGGGGGTCTCAGCCCCCGTTCGGATCGTGAGGGGCGTTTTCTCCCCTGGCCTGCCTTTCGCGGACCTTCCCCGCCTCCAGCACCATCGTACGCAACTCGACATGATCGCGGTAATCGGGGGGAGGGGGATAGCAACCGAAGCTCCGAAACGCCTCCGCCAGCGCCCCCAAGGCGTCCTGCGAATCCAGCCGGCCCAGCAGAATCTGCCAGCGGGCATGCCGAAGGCTCTGCAAGACAAGGGCGGGCTCCACCCCATACTCGGCGCAGCAAGCCATCACGAAGGTTTCCGAGACCCCGTGCCGCAAAACCCACCACCGCAGTTCCGGGTCCCTCACCAGAATCTCCGCCAGGCTCCCCCGTTCTGATTCGTGCTCCCATCCCCCACGAGCGGAAGGTGGGTCGGGACGATCCGCGTCGTCTGATGGCGAAGAGACTCGCGGCGCGACACATCCTAGTGGGGGCCCGGCGGTTTCGTCCGCCGCAGGGCCTGGCGCGATGATCCGTGTAGTCCGGGAAGCCCCCGGATCTGAACGCATGGTCGAATCCGGGGGATCGTTCGGTTGTTGTTCCAAGAAAGATCGCATCGCCTCCCGGAGCATCGAGAGGTCGTTCGCATCCGCGATCTCGTTGAGATTACGGACCACTTCCGGGACTAGGAGGGCTCGTAGGAGGGGAGTATGGATGCACCGAATTGGGGCGGGCGCACTTCGGATGATCCGGAGTGCCTCCCCTACTTTCTCAGACCACTCGAAAACCCAACCGGAATAATTTGCCTCCCTTAGGCGCACCCGCACACGCTTTGCCAATATTCCCCGTTGCTTTAGGCGAACCATCCAGCTTGCGGCCGTCATATGGCCTCCCCCGATCGCATCTACAATCCATTGCTCCGTTGTAATCGGGACCGGCAGCGTTGCGAGGTACGAAATGATAACCAGTTGCGGCTTGGTTCTTAATGCGGGCAGCTTTACACGTAAGAAGGTCCAAGCGTCCTCCGGGAACCAATCAGCGGCGGGGGGCGGTACAGCATACCGCGTGGTTGACATGGTCGACTCCTTGGTGGCGAGGGGGCAGGGAGATCTCCAGGGTTTCCCTTGCAAAAACGGGTAACACTCTCAACCTGCTCCGGCCGGTTGCGACCCGAGAACGCTATTGGGAGGGGGATGTTGCCGCTTTTCTGACGCTCGGCCGTACGCCTGGCGAAACGAGGCCTCAGTGCGCCACAGCTGCGGCACATACGGCGCCGCGGCCCTGGAGAGCCGTGTCGAATAGTCGCTCCACGTCGTCCCATCGGGAACGAGGTCCCGACACAGGTAGCGGAGGTTCGGATCCCGATGTATGCATGTGCGGCAATGGAGTCGCCCGGGGCCGCAGTGGGCAGCCAGACGATCCCGTATCCGATCTCGTGCCTGAATCCGGGCATGGAGAGCGTGGAGCCTTTGCAGTGGCACCCGGCCGTCTGGCACGTCGGTTCCGAGAATCCGGTCGCATCCCATCCAGAGAGCGTGGGGCGGCTCCAACAAGGCGCCGGCCACCAAGACCACGTCGTGGGCGACGTCCCGGCCGAAGACGCGCCGGGGGTGCCGGCACACGTAGTCCAGGTACTCGTCGCTCCACACCTCTGCCAGAATGTCGCGCAAGGCCGCGAGCACGTACTGTCTGCCACGAGACACCGCGATGCCGAGTTCCCCGAGGCGGCAAAGAACGGCCGCCTCGATTGTGTCCAGTCCGTAAGCTCGCTTGGCGGAGCCAACGAGGTCTCGTACATATCGCGCGTACTTGCGGTGGGCCCTTTCTACCCTTGGGTTTCGGGAGATCGGGTAGGTTTCCGCAGTCCACCCATCCGCCTCTGATAAGGGCAGAACGGAAGGCACTCCCCCTCGCGGCCTCCGATCGATCTCTCGGTATCGGACGAGAGGTACTCCGTGGATGGCGCACGCATGCACGAGCGGAGCCTGGTGGTAGACGCGGTAGTACGCAAAGCCACGGATTTCTACGTCGCGGGTGGCGCAAGCGGGGCAGTATCTCATGCGGTGGCGAAGAGACCCGGATCTCATCCACCGATCAGGGGCATCGGAGATTTCCGAGGGGCGGGGCGCCATCAGGGCACGATAGAGGGAATGCAGAGTATGGCGGGCCATGACCTCCTCCGGAGACAGGAGGGCGATCCGGCCGATTCTTTCCACGAAGCGACGTAGTCCCGTGCCGGACCATTTCGCTATGGAGGGACAGGCGCGTCCAAATAGCCGTTGGCCGGAGATTTTCTCCGTGGCCGATTGGGAGAGGAGGTGGTAGCGCACGGCGAGGCTGTGGAGCGTTTCCTCGGGGGCGGGCGGCGGTAGGTAGAGATCCACGACAGAGCTATCCACGGCCGCCGCCGTTGGCTTGGGTGGGCCGGCGACGGATCTCGGGCACGCCCGGAATGGCCATCTGGCCGGCCGCCTCCCGGATCGCGGCGCGAACACGCGCCGAAGGGGCACACCCGATGCCGGCGAGCCGCTGGATTCGCCAGGCGGCCGGCGGGATCCCTAGCCGTACGAGTTCTGCCCGGGCCCACTCGATTCGGCGGACCTGGTAGTCCTCGACGCTCTCACCGACCGTCTCCAGAACTCGCGCCGTCCGGGGAAGCATGTCGCGGCGGTGCTGCAGCAGTGTCAGCGCCCCTATCATCCTGCCTACCGTAGACGGGCTGACCCGTACCGGCCGGCCCGGGCGAGTGCGGATGGCGTCGGCCGCCTCGACGACCTGCACCGCAAGCTCCCGGTCGCGGCGAGCCCAGTCCACCCGGGTCTCGGGAGGCGTGGCGCGGGCGGGGGCGGGGCTGTGCGCCCAGAGCCATTCACGATCGTGAGCGTACAGCCAGGCATACGCCGCGGGCACCCGGCGGCGGATCTCCGTGGCAGAGGCCTCGGGGTCGGCCGTCCGGGCGGCGGTGTAGTCCGCCCGGTGGCGCCGGCGGGCCCGCCGCATGAGGGAGTGCTGCCGGCGGTACCGCAGCTGGGGGTTGCCTCGCAGGATGCGCCCGAGGTGTGCGCGCGAGTAGCCAGTGGCAGCCATGACGTCCTGCATTGGCACCCCCCGCCGAAGCAGACGGCGCGCCCGGCGTTCGCCGGCCGGGCGGTGCTTCACAGGACGCGTGCGGGAGAGAGGTATCTCGTACCGGGATGCCCGGACGCTGAGCGTGGTCACCGTTGTCCCTAAGACCTCCGCGGCACTGCGGAGGGAATGCCCCTCGACCAGTACCAGGTGCCGGAGGAGGGCCGGACCCGCGGGAGGACTGGCGTTCTCGGCGCCTGAGCCCGGCTCCGGCGGGGAGTACGGTACTTGCTCCCGGGTGGCGCGCAGAAATGCCGGCCAATCCGTGTAGAGGAACGCGATGAGGAGGATATGTTTCAGGGGGTGGGCGCCCGCTCGACGACCCCTCACGATTGTCGCCAGCCATGTTTCGGCCGCGTCCAGAAGTCCGAGGAGTCGGCCGTAGGGCGGGGTCGCCGATAGCCCATGGTAGTGCTCGAGGACCCGCTCCTGGAGGGGAGCCTGCCGGACGCGGCCGCCAGCGGTCATCCAGCCGCGGCGCGCTACCTCTGCCCGATATGCGCGCGCCGTATCCCGGGCGGCGAGGCTAGGTGTGGCCGACCACAGGATGTCGCGGCTTATGCGAGCGATGGCCACGGCGGCGTCGATGGCCGCCTCGTCCAGCCCGTCAGCCAGATCAGCGTGATGCCGGTCCTCCACGGGCTCCGCGGGCGGCAGCGAGAACCCGTGGCGCGCGGGGGTTTCGATTGGGGGGTCCACCTGTCGCAGCCCCACCTCGTGGTGCGCACACACGAGCACGCCGGGCAGCAGGTGCTCTCGGTGCCAGTAGGCCACTCCGTACCGCTGTAGGTCCGCGTCACGGCAAATCGGGCAGTACCGCAGGGGATCCGAAGCCCCCACCCGGCCGGAGAGTAGACCGCCCACAGCCTTCGCGTTGCTTCCACCGCGCCCCAACATGGCCCGTATCATGCCTGCCACCGTGGTCGCGGTCCGAAAGGGCCGGTAATAGGGCAGATGCGTGTGGTGCTCGATTATCTCCTCGGCCGTAAGGCCAATATCCGGCGGTAGACGATCGGCGAGAAGACCTACGTACGTGGGGAGATTTGAGGAAGTCACCGGCATCCCGCGGCCGAACAATGCGCGTAGGCTCTCCCGCGCGGAGCAGTGCACGGCGAGGACCTGGTAACGAGCGCACATTCCCATCACAGATTCGTCCGGCAGCGCGGTCGGGAAGTGCGTTAGCGCGAGCAGGTGTTGCTGCACGATTGCTACCCGCCATACGGACCCTGCAGGGCACCCTACAGGGCATCCACGTCAGCGATCAGGTTCTTGCGGCCCAGAACGTCGTGCGGGTCCTCAGTCTCTTGCTGCGCCCGCACGATGGCATGGTCCGGATCCATGTGTGGTGTGGGCAAGTCGTCCCCGGGGCGGCCCTCCCGGTCTTCGGTATTCTTTTCCGGGCGGGACACCTCGCCGGCCCCCTGTTCGACGGATGAACGCTCCCCGCAAGCTCCGGCCAACGGCACGGTCCACTCTCTCCACCCCACGGGGGGAGCAATGTCCGGATACTGTTGCATAGCGACCGGATCGCCCAGCCGGAGTGCCTCCAGTTGCGCGCTGATCGGCTTTCCCTCCATCGCCCCGGCGGCTGCCAAGTCCCGGTGCGACACCGTCGTCCCGCCTGTCTCGATCGCCCACTTCTGGGCCCGCATGAACGTCCGCACGGCGAGATCTATGATCCCTTGGGACATGTCGTACAAGGTGTCGGCAATCTCCATGTTAAATGCATCTGGACGCTCTACCAATTGCAGACGCCACAATTGCTGTGCGAATACTGTCCATGCTTTAGAGCCTTTTGTGTGGCGCCTGAACTCCACAAATCCGGCGTCCATCATCCTGCGGCTGACCTGAAACTCGCCCATCAGAATCCTGGCCAGCCCATAGGTTCCAACAAAAACAATTGGGACCCCAACAACATTCACTATTGATCTTAAAAATGCCAAGAATTGCTTTGCGCCGCCCGTCCTCGCCAAGCTCAAATTCTGCAGTTCATCAACGACCAAAATCCCTACGTTGAGAACTCTTGCCAACCGTCCCATCTGTATTTGCAAACTTTCGGTCGAACGACGGGCGGAACCATACTGATCAAGGTAGTTTGTACCTATTGCGTTGTCCACCGCACGAAAAAATTGGAGACACAGGTCCTTCCGCGAGGCGTTAGCGGGACAATCCACGTGGAGCCAAACAACCTGTACATTATTCAATTTCTGGCCATTGTATTCGCGGTGCCGCATAACCTGAGGATATGTTGATAGCACCCTCCGGATTGCTGTTGTTTTCCCGCATCCGCTGGCTCCTATTACGAGACAACTACCGGCTGTTGTTGTGGTTTGCACGGGGGACCAGTCAATATTCTCCCCGCACAACTGATAGGCAAAACGAATCGCATTGGGATCTACAATGTTTCTCGTCGCGTAACCCCTTCGAATCGCCCGCCCCATGTCAGTATACAACTGAAGGCTTTCAAAAAACGGAACGTATAGGTCCTTCGCCCGATCGACCAACATCAATCGCTCGGTGGGACTCCGCAACCGATCGGCCGGATCCCGCGACACGGGCCGGTACAGCACCCGCCGGGCGTCATCCGCCTTCAGCAGGGGCGGCAACGCCTCAACGAGCGGATTCCCGGCAATCTCAGGGATCCCGGTGGGTACGTATTCCGCCACCGGTATGCGCCCCACCAGGCTTCGATCCCGGTCACTCGTCGTCATCGCTGGACTCCTCGTTGCCTAGGAACTCACACAAAGCGTCTCCGTCGAGGCCGCGTAGTCGGTTCTCAACGGATATATCCGCTGGCGACTTAGTGTCGACATGATCAATTCCCTCCGTAAACTCCCCGGCTGCCAGACGCCGGGCTTCCGCTTTTCTGTTTTCCCGGATGTTTTTTAGCATCTCTTTGTCGTCGCGCCCGCTTGCTTTCGCCTCTTTTGTGGCATTATCCACGATATCCGCGACGCTTTTGTCAAGATCCATAGCGCCCTCTAAGGCGCGTGAGGCCCTATTTTCCGCCGGGGCCTTCTCTCTTGCACGCGCATCTAGTATCTCTTCTACAGGCAGCCCACGATATTTATCCGCGTCTGGATTGCAAACTTCACACGGTTCAAATCGATTGAGTTCTGTCTGAACCCAAACGTGATCTGTATTTGCCGGATCGTAACGAATTTCTATTTTCCGCCGCCCGTTCCGCCGAGCAATGGCACGCCAGTTTTCCGCGGCCTCCGTAGCACACGAATATCTCCGTCCATGCCACACAATTCCGGACTCCGTCACTGACGCCGTCCCCCGAGGCAGTAGGTGTCGGTAGATCAACTGTGAATCCACGGTCCGGGGCGACCCTGTCATATTCTTCAAACCCCAACGCCACATACCGATGGGAGTTGGGGGAACATTGGCTGATATCATTTCCTGGGTCAGGAGGTCCGGGTATTCGTGGTGGTGGTTGTGGTACAGAATCAACCTGCAAATGATATTCCCGATCTCTCTAATATTGAGCACCGCATCAAGGCGGTAATCCCGCTCGCCTCGTTCACGTTGCCTCTTTTTCACTGCTCCTGGCAGATAATGAATGATACCCTCTTGTAGTGTTCGAAAACGAGATTCTACGATGCCTTTCCAATCCGCTCGAAAAGGCGGGCAGTTTTCGACGGTAATTCCGAGCCCCATAATCATGTCATTTGCTTTTTCTCCCCGCAGTTCACCATTATCAACCAATATGCTCCGGGGCAGCACTTCGCATGGCCAATCCGCCTCTGATATCGTTATGCCATACTCTTCACACAGGTCCACCTTGTTACGAAATGCATTGTATAGGGCGATCCGAGCCGTGTTCCAACTCGGCCCCTCTAACGCCAGATGGAATCCGAGAATCAGCCTTGAGAAAACGTCAATAATTACATAAAGAATCGGTCTGCCGATGGGGATGATACGGGACAATAGGCTCGCTAAATACAGATCTAGGATTGTACTGTCCATTTCTGCGCGGTCGCCGGGCCCGACTACGCCGTCCGTTGCACGACCTCGGAGTCCTCGCCCCGTGAGCGCCCACTGCCGGGCTCCGTGGCGCGCTTTTTGCGTTTCCGGGGTGTGGGTATACTGCTGCGCCCAGTAATAGAATTGACCGTAGGTGGGACGGTTTTTGCGGAAGGCCCTTTTTGTGTTTCCATCTTTGTCGGTAATTTCTTCCGAAAAAAATTGTTCGATCATTCTCCGATATACGAATTGCAGCGTCCGTCCGTGGGCGGTTCCGTACCAACGGCCAATGGAGATGGCGATAATGCGGCGTATTTCATCAGTTATATTTGTCCCCACATTTTCAGGGTGTTCTTCGTTTGCTACATATTGGCGCGGTCGGCCTCTTTTTTTCGTGCCGGCTGATTTCTTCTTTCCGCGCCCACCGCACGCCAGATAATTATCTTGTAGCGCTGCCGGAATAGACCCGTATTTCCAGTATCGGAAAAGCCATCGCTTGATCTTCTTTTTCGAGACCCCCGTGCGAGCGGATGCAGCAGCAAATTTTTTTGAGAGAGCGCCTTGCGCGAAAATCCATTCACGCAGTGGTTTGCTCGTAAATTCTGCGATGGTGTCCAGCCTGTTTTGGATGATCTGTCGTTGTTCAGCGTTTACATCGCGGAACAAGAAGGCTGGCAGTTCGTAGTGGACGATTGAGGCTAGTCCCAATGAAAGCATGTCCGCCAACTGGCTTAGCGGAAAGTTCAAAGGGTTTCGAGTTGAGTCTTTTTCCGGGGCGATTTCAAATAGTGCAGCAAGGTCGAGCCTTATTTCAATCGCGAGAATTCTATAGAACCTCTCCTTCATATGAGCATCGTCATATTCCGGGGCGATCAACACGACAGCATTTTCTTCGACTTTTTGTTCTGACATCGTTTCCTCATCTGTTAGTCGTTTCCCGCGCTCGAGGCCCACGGCAGCGGGTAAAGGAGCCCTACGCGGCGAGAGAGATCCAGAGGAAGATGGCCGTGCCAGATGGCGTGGCGAGCGAGCGACACGGCCTGCGGCTCGGAGAGGGTGCAGGTGGCGGCGGCCGAGAGAAGGACGTCTCGCAAGGGGGTGCCGGAGTCCAGGCGGTACTTCAGGATCGAATACAGATACCGCTCGTACTCGCACTCGGTCACGCGATGCGACGGATCGAGCACGGCGTCGACCCGACACCAGTGGAGGGTGTGGCAGCGGTATCCGTACGCAGCGAGGTCCCGATCGGTGATGATCCGCCAGGCTACGCCGTGGTGGTGGCAATACTGACGCTCTAGCTCCTGGAGTTCGGCCACCCGCTGGCGCGTTAGCTGTGCGGCTGGTTTGACGGAGATAGCCAAAAGGGTGCTGCGGTCGGTGAGGGTGACGAGGAGGTCTAAGGTCGGGAGGTAGGGAGGCCGCTGCCGGGTATTCCGCGCAAGGAATGTCGGGGCGCGAATCCCCAAGCACGCCGCGATGGCCTGTATCAGCCGCACGTCGATGAGCGGGTATTGCTCCCGGATGTCGAGTACGCGGGGGTGTGATTCTAGTAGGAGGAATGCGCGGTACTCGAGATCGGATAGGAGGTGGTGGATACGCTCGACCCGTACCCCGCGCAGTGTCCGGCGACGGCCCGTGCTAGGGACATGATGCTTTAGGAGCCAGGGCCTATACGACCCAGTGGCGCCGATGCCGTACCCTTGGTTGAGACGCCGCGCGACGGCCGCGGGGACGAGAATGTCGCGGGGGCCCTCCAGGCGGTGCGGGTCCGGCGGGGCGTGGACCCAGCCAGCCGTATCGAGTGCGCACGGCGCGGCATCAAGGCGCAGAGGCCCCTTGACACGCCCGGGACGGGGTGAGATAGTTGTCATGTCATAGCCTTTCTTAAATGGGCCTCGGGGTGGCAGCCCCGGGGCTCATTGCGTACTTAGACTATCCTATCAACGTCCTCTCCCTTCTTTTTTGGCGTTCGCCCCCCCGAGGCGACCAGAGTGCCCCCGCCGGAGGGGGTGCCACCACGTTGAATCGAGAGCACTTTACCCCCGGCGCGCTCGGATGTCAACCCAAATGGGGAGCGTGAGCACTCCGGCCCCAGGTGCCCCGAAAAACAGGCAAAACTTAGAGTTGTGGTATGATACCTTACATGTGCGGCCTTGTCAGTCGCGCCGATTGGGTGTATTGTTGCCACCCGAACGGCAACCATCGGCTGGGGGCGCCGTCATAACCCATTAATATGGTAGGCAAGATGAGCGTCGGCGATCGCCTGAAGGCACTTCGCGGGAACGAGTCTGTCCAGAATTTCGCGGAGCGGCTGGGTGTGCACCCGAACACAATCCGCCGGTACGAGGCGGGCGAAAGGGAGCCCGATACCGCGTTTCTTCTGCGCCTTTGGTCTCTGCTTCGGGTGCGCCCAGACTGGGTCGTCACGGGCGAAGGGGAAATGTTCGCACCGTCGGCTCGAGAGTTGTCGGCTTCACCGGAAGAAGATGGCCAGGAACTGTCGGAGCGGCAAAAGGCCGCCCTTCACTTTTGCACGGTGCTTCTCCGGAGCGAAAAGCTCCACAAGAGCTACCGCGTCGCTTCCCTATCCGACTCGCGAGAACTCACGCTCACCCCGACGGAACGGCGACTCCTCCAGGGATTCCATGCTGCCTCCGCGGCGAAGAAACGCCTGCTCATGGAACTCGCCGAAGAGGAGATCCGAGGCTCCGAGGACTGAGCCGGCGGCCACCGCGGCGCGCCTCGACTCGGGAATACTTCTGAACTCTCGCTGAGACGACAGGCCACGCAACGCCTCGCTGGCTCTCGTTTCGCCGAGAACTGCCTCCACTACCGGCACCCGCGCCACGTGATGGAAACCGCATTCCCTCCGCTCCACGGCCCGGAGAAGCCCTGAAAACCCGGCTTTCGCCTCCGACACCCCGACCTGATTCGCCATTTCGCCTCCTCCGGGAACAAGCGGTAACGGCTCCACCGCATCCCCTAGGGCCCACGAGAGCAAAGATCATCCCGTAGCCGCGTCCGTCGCTGCGGTTGGGTACTCCCGTGTCACCGA
>NZ_BAAHXI010000063.1:0-23276 GCF_054656955.1 Deferrisoma palaeochoriense | reverse complement strand
ATGTTGGGGTTCGCCGGGTTCGTGAGGTCGAACCCGGCCACGGTGTGGCAGTCGAGGCAGTCGAAGGCCGTGGCGTCCTGGGTGAGCTTGCTCTTCTGGACATCGACGGGGTGCTTCGACAGGGCGGACGAGGAGAAATGCTCGTCTACCCCCTTCATGCGGTCGCGGGGGAGCCCGTCGGGGTTCTGGGCCGACCGGAACGCCTCGTGGCAGAACAGGCACCGGATCGAGGGGTCGCCCGAGGTGATCCCCAGGTCGAAGGTCTTCTGACTCTGCTTGATCAGGTGGGTGCCCGGCACGATCTTCGACGCGCTCACCGCGTGGCACTCGTAGCACTTCCACCCCGGTGGGTAGTGGGTGGCCCAGACGGGCGGGGCCCCGACGACCGCCGCCATGGCGACGGCCCACACGGCCGCGATCCAGCGCCTACGTGCGCGAACTCCCATGGGTCCGGCTCCCCTTTCCATCGCGATCCCTCACCAATACCGTGGCGCCCGCCGCGCCGTGACCGGATACCGATCGAACCGGTCGGGGTTACGGGCGCCCCA
The DNA here is from genome assembly GCF_054656955.1 of Deferrisoma palaeochoriense. NCBI lineage: Bacteria > Pseudomonadati > Thermodesulfobacteriota > Deferrisomatia > Deferrisomatales > Deferrisomataceae > Deferrisoma > Deferrisoma palaeochoriense. The sequence continues at coordinate 22,728 of NZ_BAAHXI010000063.1, read as the reverse complement.
CTCGCGCCTCAGGGCGTCATGACGCCCCGTCCGTCGGTGCCCACCCAGGCCCGGGGCCCTTCGGCCCACAGGGCCGTGACCCTCGCCCCCTCCCACGCACGCTCGCCCCCGCCGGCCCGCCATCGCCACAGGCCCCGGTTGGTTCCCAACCAGATCTGATCGGCACCAAACGCCCAGGCCGTGAACTGCTCCCCCGGAACGAGATCGATCCGGGGCGGCTCGTCGGCCCCCGCCCAGGCCTTCAGGCCGAAGGGCTCCAGGCTCCAGAGTCCCCCCTCGGGCCGGGCCGCCAGGGCCACGGCTTCGGACGGCCCCACCCGATCCCAGGTCTCCCCCCGGTCGGCCGAGCGATACAGGCTTCCGCCGCCGGCGGCCCAGACCGCGCCCCCGGCCGCGGCCACGGCCCACCGGCCGGCCGGCGGGAGCCCGGCGGCCACGTGCTCCCAGGGGCCCTCGGCCGACCGGCGCACCACCCCGCCCTCGGTGCCGGCGTAGAGGAACGCGCCGTCCGTGGCCAGGGAAAAGATGGTGTTCGCCGTGCCGAGGCCCTGGGACACGTCGTCCCAGCGGTTCTCCCCCGGATTCCACCGGAACACCCCACGGCCCCCGGTGCCGGCGTAAAGGTCGCCGAAGGCCTCGAGGAACCCCGTGACCGCGGCGCCGGGGAGGCCCGCGTCGGCCGGCCGCCAGGTGGCCCCGCCGTCGGCCGACCGGAAGGCGCCGTTTCCGTCGCCGGCCCAGAGGGTACCGTCCGCCGACCGCCAAAGGGCGAGCACGGTCGTCGCGTCCATGCCCCCGGCGAGGGGCTCGGGGCTAAGATCGCCGCCGAGGCGCCACACGCCGTCGTGGGCGAGGCCCGCGAGCCACCCCTCCCCGGCCCGCGACAGCACCCGGACCTCGGCCTCCTTCCAGAGCCCCGTGGCCCGGGGACGGGGGGCGCCCGAGACCACAAGCCCCTCGCCGGCGAACGCGGCCGCCCATCCGCCGCCCGGGGCGACGGCCGCCGCGGTGACGAGGCCAAAAAGCCCCTTGCGGATCCGTTTCCAGGTGGCGCCCGCGTCCCGGCTCTCCCACAGGCCCTCCCCCCGGGTGGCCAGGAGCACGTGGCCCGGATTCCCCGGCTCCGCGGCGAAGCCCGACACCCGAAGCCGCGGGGGAAGTCCCCCCACCTCGGTCCAGCCCCCTTCGCCCCAGGCGAAGAGCCCCCCTCCGTCGGTGCCGGCGAGAAGCGGCCGGTCCCCCTCGGGCGGCAGCAGCGCGGTCACGTGGTAGGCCGGGGGGGGCCGGCCCTCCAGCCCCCGGTCCAGACGAACCCAGGTGCGGCCCACGTCGTCGCTCCGGAACGTCCCCTGGCCGGCCGAGCCCAGGTACACCCGGCCGTTCGGGCCTGCGGCCAGGCACAGCACCTCGCGCACCGGGGTCCCGGTGGCCGAGGCGAGCCCCGAGCGCACCGGCTCCCACGACGCCCCGCCGTCGGCGCTGCGCCACAGGCCATTTCGGTGCTCGGCCGCAAGCAGCGCCTCGCCAACCGCGGCAAGGGCCGTGACCTGGCGCACACCCCAGGCGTCGACGCGGCGCCACCGATTGCCCTCGAAACGGAAGAGGCCCCGCTCGGTGCCGGCCCAGGCCGGGCCGCTGCCGGGCCCGGCCACGAGCGCCGTGACCGACCCGCCGAAGGGCCCCTCGGCCAGGGCACCCACCGGCGCCACAGCGGCCGCCAGACACCAAAGCATCACAACCGCGCCAAACCGCCTCATTCGGCCCCTCCGAGGACCGTAAGGAAGCACCCGCCGCCTCCCCCTCCGCCCCCACCGGACGAGGTGCCCCCGCCCGACGAGGGAGGCGGTTCGGTCCCGCCCCCCGGCGGCTCGGTGGACTGCGCCTCCACCGTGAAACGGACCTCGACGCCCGCCCGGTTCCCGGCCTCGTCCCGGGCCTCGACCTCCAGGATGTGGGACCCCGTGGCCGGACTTCCCAGTTCCAGGGGAACCGTTCGCAGCGTCCAGGCGTCGGGGAACGCCCCGCCGTCGAGCCGGTACCGGTACTCCACCACGTCGTCGCCCGAAACCGTGACCGTCACCGGCTGCCCCTCGGTCACGGTGTCCGCCAGGCCCGAGAGTTCAGGAGACGGCGGCGTCACGTCGGGCCGCGCGGCCAGCACCTGGTAGGTGGGCGACTCCTCGCCCGCCGTCCGGAACCGGACGAACACCAGAAGCCCGCCGTCCCCCGGGGGCAGCGAAACCGCCAAAGGCCCCGACGCGTCGTCCCAGGTGAACCTCTCGCCGTCGAGGCTCCACCCCGCCTCCCCGGCGTCGGTGATGAATTCGATCGTCGCCGCGTCCCCCGCCACGGCCACCCCGGTGATCCGGCCCGTGACGGCCGTACCTTCCCCCGCGTCCAGATACACGAGCCCCCGGGTTCCGGCCCCGGCCACCAGGCGCCCGGTACCGGGCTCGAAGGCCAGGGCGGATACGAAGGGCAGCCGCCCGGATTCGGCGGCCAGCCCCTCCTCGGGAAGACGTTGCCAGGCGTTTCCCCCGTCTTCGGAGATCCACACGCCCTGACCCTGGAACGCCACCGCGACCCGGGCCGGCCCCGGCCGGTCGTCCACGGCCACGGCCGACGCGGCCGCCTGGGGCAGGCTTCCCACGCCGTGGCCCCCTGCGTTCCGGAGGATCCAGAGCCCACCGTCCGTCCCCACGAACACCGGCACCGACGAGTCCGGATCCCGGGGGGCCGCGGCGATCGCCGTGGCAGGGGCGTCCAGCCCGGCCGCCTCGGCCCAGGCGGCGCCTCCGTCGTCGCTGCGATAAACCAGGCCCTGGCCGGCCTGTTGGCCAGGGGCGGCCGCGTACACCGTGGCGGGCGGCACCAGGGTGAGCTGCCAGGGCCGCTGGGCCGCGTTAGGGGGTGCGGCCGCGGGCCGTTCCCACAGGGCCCCGGCCGTGTCGCTCGCCCGCACGGTCTCGAGGAATCCCGCCAGGAGCCGGTCCGCCTGGCCCGGAACCGGGAGGACGGGTCCCGGGTTCTGGGCCACCGAGGGCCCCAGCCCGCCGTTTCGAACCTCCCAGGTCCCGCCCCCGTCCCGCGAGCGGTACAGGCCGAACCCGGGAAGCGAGGCCCAGAGTTCGGCTCCGCGGTACCCCACCCACGCCACCGAGGGAGCTGGAAGGCCCGGGGCCCGGAGCCATGCCCCGTCCTCCGGGTTCCAAACCAGCACCCCGCCCCATCCCTCGCCGGTCTCGCCGCCACCCGCCGCAAGCCGGCCCGAACCGTGGGGCGCGAAGGCCAAGGTGCCGGCCGCGAACGCCGCCATGCCGTCCGAGGCCCAAGCGGGCGCCCCGCCGGGCCCTCGCCGGTACGCCCCTGCCTTGGCCGCCCCGATCCAGTCCCCGTCGGCGGTCGCCGCGAGGCTCAGGGGAACCCAGCCCTCCTCGGGTTTCGCCACCGAGGTGAAACCCGTTTCGTTCGTTTCCAGGAGCACGCCGGCCGGGGCCCCGTTCACCCAGTAGAGGACCCGCCCGTTCCCGTCGGCGGCCACGAGTTCCACGCTTTCAAAGTCGAGCCCCGCCCCCCCCAAGGCGGCGTGGCGTTCCTCCCAGGCTCCGCCGCCGTCGAGGCTAACCCAGAGCTCGGCCCCCGAGGCCACGGCCACCACGTCTCCGGCCGCAGACACGTCGGACGCGGAAGCCACATCGGGCCCGGGCACCGAAACCGGTGCGTTCCCCCCCTCATCCCACCGGTAGAGCCCCGTGGCCGCGGCGATCCAGGCCGTGGCGCCGGAAGGGGCGATGCGGTTTACCGTGGCAATCGGGACCCCGTCGCTCCACGTGGCGCCCCCGTCCAGACTGCGCCGGAGCAGGTCCGTGCCCCCGCTCTCCCCGGCGGCCCAGACGGTGGCGCAGTCGGCCGAAGCGGCGACCCGCTTGACCGAACCGGCGAGCACCCGGTCCCAAGAGGCGCCTTCGTCCGGGCTCGCCCAAAGCCCCTGGCCCCCCAGGGCCGCCAGGATCATCTCCGGCGAATCGCCCCCGCACACGGCCAGGTCGTAGACGAGATCCCCCCGGAACCCCGCCGCCTCCCACCGGGCGTCCGCCGGGTCCCACCGGAACACCCCGCCCCCGGTGGCGGCCCAGGCCGTATCGGTGTCGGACGGATCCGCCAGGACCACCCGGTACACCGACCCTCCCCACGGCCCGCCGACGCCGGGCGGGTAGGGCTCCCAGCGGTCCGTCGCGGACCACGCCGGCCGCGCCGGGATCAGCGCCAGGCTGCATGCGGCCGCGAGCACCGCGGCCGGCCGGCGGACGAATCGGGAAACAGGGTGCGGCAAGACGGTCCTTTGCCCCTAGTGGCAGGCCTCGCACAGGGCGTTGTCGAAATCCCGAAGCCGGAGCAGGGCGTCACCCGACTCCCGGGCCACGAGGTCGGTGTTGAGGTCCTCCTCGGACCCCACGCCGGCCAGGTACCCGTAGTGGGGGTTGTGGCAGGTGGTGCAGGTGACCACGCCCGGCTCCACGACCTCCGCCCCGTCCACGGTCTCGGTCACGGTTTCGAGGGGCAGGCGCACCACGAGTTCCCTCGTCCCGTCGGGGAGCGTCCGGAACTCCAGCGTATCCACGGGGCCCTCGGGGCTGGGGGCATACGGGCCGTACACCTCCTGCCCCCCCGCCGGCCGTACGATCTTGTCGGGCACGCCGTCGGCGTCGGTGTCCTTCTTGTACGTGGGGTGGTGCTTGCCCGGCTCCCGCTGCTCCGCGTGGCAAGCGCCGCACAGTTCGTCCACGGGCCGGCCTTGGCCGCCGGCCACCAGAAACGCCTCCCCGCCCCCTTCCGGCCGATGGCACCCCGTCACCGTGCCGTCCTCGCGCACCACGCCGGCGCAGGAGACCGAGGGGTGGCCCTCGATGGGCTTCGCCCCGAACAGCCGGGCCCAGAATCCCGGCGGCTCCGGAACCACCTTCGGCGCCTCGGCCGTGCCCCGACCGGCCGTGTGACACCGGCGGCAGTCGGCGCCGCTGCCGGGGTGCTCCCCGGCCCAGGCCGGGCCGGCGGCCAAGGCGACGGCGAGCAGCAAACTTATTAACCCGACGCCGATAGAGGCGCGCAAGGGGATCGCAGGGGCATGCGGCCTGCTTCCGGCCGTGCGTGAGTGCGACATCCGGCTTACGCCCGGCGCTCCAGCAGGCCACATGCCACCGCCGCGCCTCGTTAGCCGCCGGAGCAAGAGAAGTTCCCGCATTCCTCTCCCTCTGTTGTCGGGCCACAAAAAGGGGGCGGGCCTCCCCGCCCCGACCGTCACTCGCCGCGGATCACCCGTCACCGCGCCTAATGACACGCGTTGCACAACGTGTTGTCGGTGTCGCGCAGCCGCAGCATGTTGTTGTCGGGGATCTCGGTGTACGTGCCGCCCCCGCCCTGCCCCACGTCCACGGCCAGGTCGGTGCCATGGGGCTGGTGGCAGGTGGTGCAGGCCAGGTTCTGCGGCTGCCCCGGGAAGATATCGTCGAGCCGTGGCAGGTCCACCTGGGTGGGGTTCCCGATGGCGGTGTACGACGTGTCGCTCCAGTACATGACGAACTCGTCCACGTCCCCCTCGCCCCCGGCCGGCACGTCGTAGTTCACCCCGGTGGGCTCGTTGTACGCCCGAGTGAACGAGACCCCCGAGGGGTGGTGCAGCGGGTTTCCGTTGGGAGCCGTATCGTTGTAGGCCGTGTGGCAGCGGGTGCACAGGCCGCTCACATCGTCGGCCGCCTGCAAGGTCTGGGTCCGCAGTCGGTGCAGGTTCGCGGCCTGCGCCGGGAAATGGGGCTGGGCGGCATCGTGGCACGCCGTGCAGTCGATGGGCGTGGTCACCCCCGGAGCCGAGTCGATGAACGGATCCTCGGTCTGAATGCCCGCGTCGCCGTGGCCGCCGCGGGAGTAGCCCGAAGGGGTGGCGTAGTAGGCCCGGGTCGCGTCCGGGGCGAGTTTGGACGTGTAGGTGGCGGCGTCATTTCGGTCCCAAAGCCGGATCTCGGCCTGACTGTCGAGCCCGTCGTGGCATCCCGCGCAGGCCTGGCTGCGGCCCAGGCCGTCGGAATCGCCGGCGCCGTCCCCGGCGGAGGCAAGGTTCCAGTGCAGGCTCTCCGAGGCCGTGGGATTGCCGTGGCAGTCCACCCCGGTGCAGGTGCTGTCCGCCGGATCCACCGCGTCGCCCGGCGGCGTGGTGGGAAGCGCCGTTCCCCCGTAGGCCCCGGCCGCGGGATCCCCCGCCATGCCGTCCCAGGACGAGTTGGTGCGCTCCTTCAGGTTCACGTGGGCCCGGCTCGCGATGTTCCAACTGCCGGAGAGCTCCCCCGAGGTGGCGTGGTCGGGCCCGCTCCCCGCGTCGTCGCCGTGGCAGGGACCGCAGAGTTCTTTGGCGTTGTCGGAGGACGGGAACTTCACGAGCAAGAGGTTGTTCACGTGCTCGATGTGAGCCCCCCCGCCACCGGGGTAGTTCTCGGCCACGAGGTTCGGGTCGCCCCCTTCCAGGGCGCGGGCTGCCGGCGCCGGCGGAAACCCGTGGCAGCCGTTGCAGGCCGCCTGGGGAAACCCGATCAGCCCTTGGTTGGTCGTGCCCTGGCCCTTCTTGCCGCCGTGGGGATGGCACTGGGTACAGTTGTTGCCCACCTGGTGATCGCTCGCCAGAGTCTGGGACCGGTAATTGTGATTGACGTTGTCGTTGGCGTTCTCGGAGCTCGATTGGTGGCACACGGTGCACAGGTCGTCCGTGTTGTCCGTGTCGGGCTCGTCGAAGCTATCGGTGCCGGTGGTGCTGGTGAACACCACGGCGCTCCACCAGTTCGTGTTCTTGACGTCCGCCTCGCTGTCGGTGGGCGCGTGCTTGATCTTCTTACGGATCATGTAGATGTTGGCCGGGCTCGCGGCGCTGTCCTGCCCCTCGCCCGACCCGTGGGGGTCGTGGCACTCGGCGCAGTCCTTGAAAAAGTTCATTTGGGATTTCAGATCGTTCCCGGAGCAGTCCGTGAGCCCCACGCTGCCCTCGTGGGTGTACACCCAACCGTACGTGTCCTGGGTGCCGTCGGTCGTCTGGGAGTAGAAGTGGCAGGCGTTGCAGAACCCGACCTTGGTGGTAGTGGTCTGGGCGTCCTTGCCGCACCCCAGTTCGTCGGTCACGTCGGAATTGTCATGCACCTCCCCGGAGGTCCCAAAGTGGGTGGTGATGCCGTCGGGGGTGTCGATCGACCCCGTGTAGTGGTACGTGGACCACGGTTTGGCGTTCACGTACTCCGAGACGTACCAGGAGCGGAAATAGTTGCGCTGGGGGGTGATGTTCCCCAGGCGGGGGTTCTTCGCCGGGTCGGTGTAGTCGGTGTAATCGATCTCGGTGGAGTCGGCCACCCCGCCGATCGTGAACTTCGTGCCAATGGTCTCCACGGCGTAGGCGTACCCCTTGACCACGTGGCCCATTCCGTCGGCGGTCTGCTTCGGCCCCGGCAGCAGCTTGAACGCCGTGGACCCATGGTACAGGTGGCACTCGAGGCAGGGGATCTTGGGCGCCGGGTTCCCGGACCAGGGGAACGCCGTGGTGGCCTGGCCGTTCCCGCGGCCGTGACCCACCGTGAAAAAGTACCCCTGGTCCCAGGACGCCCCCGTGCGGTTGTTCACCTGGGGGGGAAGCCGGGTCGCCGCCGGCACGGTCTGGCTCCCGCCGTTGAGCCAGTCGCTCAGCGTGTAGGACGCCGACGTGGTGAACTCGACGTCGTTCCCCGCCCCGTCGTGGCACGAAAGGCAGAAGGGGTCGTAGTGTTTCAGATCCTCCCGCTGGGAGAAGCTGTTTCCCAACGAGCCGGTGTAAAAGTTGCCGTCGTCATCTTTGAGGATCGCGTTGGCCGGACCGCCACGGGTGTCGTGGCATTTGAGGCACCCGTTGTTGTCGGGGACGCTCATGTCGGCGGAGGTGTCGTAGTTGATGGTGTGGAAACTCAGAAGATCGTTCCCCCGCACGGCGCCGACGTGGCCGAACTCGCTGTCGACGTGCCGATTCTGAACGAACCCGGGCCCGTCCTTCGTGTGGCACGACAGACAGTACAGGGTGCCTCCCGTGTTGTGGGGGCTCGGATGACACCCTAAAGCTCCCCAGCACCCGCCGGAAGATTGCACCGCATCGTGGACCCCTGCGTGGAACGGGAACTCCGGGGTGAATCCGGAAAGCGCCGGAGGCGCGGAAACCCACGTGTCGCTGGACTCGTCCTTGACCCGGGCGCCACCGGACGAATGGCAGGCCAGACACACCGCCCGCTGGCTCGCACCCGTTGCGTCCGCCGCGTCGTACCCGGTGACCACGAACTCGGTGGTGCCGTAGGGGCTCGCAGGCGTGTCCGCGCCGTTGATCAGCAGGGCGTCGTTCCCCGAGGCGCCGGAGGCCGCGTGGGGGTCGTGGCAGTCGTAGCACGGGAGTTCGTGGGTGAGGTTCCCCTTGCCCCGGTTGTTGTGTCCGCCGGCGTTGAACTCGGCCAGTATGTTGGCGGCGCCGGTGCCGTCGCCCGTGTCCTCATCCATCCCCGTCGCGTACGGCGGCGATGTCCCCGCGTCACCGTCGTGGCACAGGAAGCACAACACGTCCGCCGTGGCGAAGGTCGTTTTGGACCAGTCCACCCCGCCGTTGCTGGACGTCGCACCGCCCAACGGGCCGTATTTGCCGCCGAGCCGTGGCGGATTGTCAGCCAGGTTGTTCGCGCCGGGGTCCGTGGCCCCAATCACCAGGCTGTGGTGGTTCGGGTACCCGTCGCCCGGGCCCTTGGTGCACAGGGTTTCCGGCAGGAGGTCCGGACCGGGGTTGGTGGCGTTGTCGGTGTCGCCGTTGTGGCAGTCGTTGCAGAAGATGCGCTTCGCGCTCGTGTAGCTCGCGTTGTCGCCCCCCACGTCCACGGGGTGGGCCGACCCGTTCGCGCCGCCAGCCGCCGCCGCGATCTCGTTGGCGATGTCGCCCGTGGACCCGTGGCAATAGGAGCAGTCCAAGGGTTCCCCCCCCGTCCAGGACGACCCGCAGTAAAAATCGGTCTGGTACAGGGCGTCCTGGACGTTGTCGCTCAGGATGTTCCGGGACCCCGGCACCACCTTCGTGGACCGCAGGGCGTGGCACGAAAGGCACGGCCGGCCGAGGGAGTGGTCGGCCCGGGACGGCAGTGCCGAAAAGAGGACCACGCCGAGCGCCGCCACCGCCAGCGCCAGGGGCTTTGCCGTCCGCTCCGAGGTTCTGTGCATGGCCCTGTCGCTCCCTCGCTCAGTAGCTCTTTTCGAGACGGTTCAGGCCGTTGGCCGTTCCCACCCACACCTCGGTACCGCGCACGAAGAGCGCGGTGATCCGGTCGTCGGTGAGGCCGTCTTCGGTATAGAAGTTCGTGAACTGGAACCCGTCGAACAGCCCGAGGCCCTTCTTCGACCCGAACCACACGAGGTCCCCGTCCACCGCGATGGCGTTTACCGTGGAGTGGGGTAACCCCTCGGCGATGTCGTAAATCCGCCACGAACCGTTCTCGTACACGCTCACCCCGCAGCACCCGCCCAGGTAGCAGGTCGCCCCCTTTACGGCCAGGGTGTACACAAAGTTGCTGGCGATCCCGTCGGCCACGGTGAACGTGGTCCAGCCCTTACCGTCGAACCGGTATACCCCCCGGTTCGTGGTGCCGATCCACAGGGTATCGCCGGCGAAGTCGAAGTCCGACACGTTATTGAGAACCGTGCCGGGCTTCATGGTGCCCCGATCCTTCCACCGCTCCCCGTCGAAGGTGAGAAGCCCCCCGTGCATGGTACGGGCAGCGACCCACAGGAGCCCGTCGTGCACCCGGAACCGGGCGTTCACCAGTTTCACCCGGCCCTCGGTGTCTTTGATCTGCCACGAAGCCCCGTCCCAGACGCTGATCCCGGCGTCCGTGCCCACATAGACCACTCCCTTGTACTTGGCGATGTCGGTGACCCGGTTCGAGGCCAGCCCGTCCTCCACTTTGGTCACGATCCAGTTGCCCTCCTCGAAGTTGAGCCGGGCCACCCCCGCGTCGGCCGTGCCGACCCAAGCGTCCGTCTCGTCCACGTAGAGGGCCGTGATCCGGTTCGAGGGTAGGCCGTTCTCCGTGGTGTAGCGCTGGGTGACCCGCACGTCCGGCACCGAGGCGCGCCCCACCTCTTGGGGGGCCGGAACCGGTTCGGCGGAGGCCGGTTTCTCCTCAGGCGCTTTCGCCGCCGGCGAGGGGGCCGGCGCCTTTGCCGCAGGCTTTTGCTTCGGCACGGGCGGAGACAGGACCTCCTCGGGAACGGGAGGCGGGCTCACCCGAGCGATGTCTTCGCGGATCCGGGGCTCGAGGCGCTTTGCCCGCCGCCGCGCTTCCTCCCAGCGCTCCTCGGCCGAACGCGCAGGAAGCTCGGGCGGGGGCTCCAGAACCGGCCGCGCCGGGGCCGTCCGGACCTCGCCCGCCTCAGTCGCCAAGGTCCTGGCCGCGGTCCCTGCAGGCCGGGGTGTCCCCCCCGGTGTTGCGCAGGCGACCAACCCAACCACCCCCAACAAACAGAAGGAACGAAGAAAACGCATCGGAACCTCGAATCGGCTGGGAGGCTGGAAGGCTAGGAGGCTGGGAAGCTGGAAGGCCCAACCCCCTGTGGTTCCAGCTCGGCGGATTGTCCTACCCTGAAACAGGGCGCGGCGGTGAAGGCCCACTCCCCGGGCGACAACGGCGCTTACAGGTGACACTCGTAACAGAGGGCGTTGTCCGTTTCGTAACTCTTCACGACGAACTGTTTCTGGTCCGTCGGCATGTGGCGGGTGTGGCACGTGTCGCAAGTCACGTACTTGCCGTCCACCAAGGGCAGCGACTGGGGCTTCTGGTACCGCCCTTTGTACTGCTCCAGCTCGAGCTGCGGAATCAGATCCATGTTCATGCCGTCGGGGTGGGTGTCCTGGTACCGGATCTTCCGGTAGGTGTCCTTGCGCACCCCCGCCAGTTGGAGCCTCTTTTTGAACTCCTCCACCTGGTCCTCGGGCACGATGATGCCCCGCAGATCCTTTCCGCTCTTGATCACGTCGTCGTAAGACGCCGTTTCCACGCACGGGTTGTTCTCGTGGCACGAACTGCAAAAGCGGTCGACCTCCGACGGCGCCAGAGGCAGGGGCTGGAGCACCACCTCCACGTCCTCGGAGGGATCGACGATCACGATGTCGAACCGGTCGTCCACCGCGACGGCCACGGGGTAGTAGCGCACCGGCACATCCACCGTGATACACCCGATGATCAGTCCGCTCTTGCTCTGAACCCGAAGGCTCACCTCGGCCGTGTGGGTGAGCGGCACCTTTTCGAACACGAAGCGTCCGCTCGCGTCGGTCGTGGTCATCTCGTAAAGGAGGCTCACCGGGACCCCGGCCAGGGGCTCCTTCGTTTCCGGGTCCACCACCCGGCCCCGCACGTCCCGGTACAACTCGCGGCCCTCGGGCGGCTCGGCGCCCCAGGCCCCCGTGGCCACCGCCGCCCACAGCGCCACCCCCAGCCCCATCCATCGCCGCATGGCTTTGCCTCCGTGGAATCGAGCCGCTACTTCAACAACTCCTGGAGCTTCGCCTCCAGTTCGTTCTCGTCGCCCGGCCGGTAGCCTCCCTTGAGGAGCGCGATCTTGCCGTCGGAGCCCACCAGCACCAACGCGGGGGTGAACGAGAACCCGAAGAGTTCCGGCGTCTTGAACTCAGGATCGTGGAGGAACGGGAAATCGAACCCGAAGTGCTCCTTGTACCGCTTGACCCGGGCCGGGCTTCCGGAGTCCACGCTGATGGCCACCACCCGGAGTTTGGGGTACCTGGCCGCAAGGTCCTTGAGGGCCAGAAGCTCCTTTCGGCACGCGGCGCAGGAGGTCTGCATGTAGGTGACCGCCAAAACCCCCGAACCCGCCATGGCTCCGACGTCCACCACCTGCCCGTTCTCCACGTCGGCCAACTGGAACGGGGGCAACGGGTCTCCCACCGAGGCCGCCCACCCCACCGCCGCCAGAACCATCCCCACCAGAAGCGCTCCGCCTCCGCAGGCCCATTTCTTACGCATACCGTTCCCCTTTATTGCGAGTGGCACTCCCCACACAAAGGATCCTCGTAATCCCAGGTCACTGGGAATTTTCTTAGCATCGCCTCCGTCGTCGCAGGCCCCGTGTCGTCCGGCGAACCCGTATGGATGTCATGGGTGGTCGCCGTGCCGTGGGGGTCGTGGCAGGTGAGGCACGCAATCCAGTGGGTCCCCAGGGTTGGCGCGTACACCCTCGCCTCGATCGCCCCACCCGCCCCCGCGTAGAACGGCAGAATCCCGGTTTCCGCGTAGGCATCGGGAAACACCCCCGCCCCATTTGGGTCTTGGAACGGGTCCGTGATCTGCATGGACCAACCGCCGGTTATCGCCCTCCATTGGGCCATCCCAACTCCCTCGGGGATGTGCAGGCCCTTTCGGTCCTCGCTCCATCCGTGGAAATCGTTCTTGGCCAGGATCGCCTTCGAGGGATCCACCAGGTCCGCCTCCACGTGACACCCGTAGCACACGTTCGTCACAAACTCCCCGATGGTGTCGTTCCCGGAACCGAACAGGCCGTCCACCAGGAACCGGTTCGTCGTGCCGTGGGGGTTGTGGCACCCCTGACCCGACCCTCCCGCCAGGCAGGTCACATCCATGGGGTTACCCTCGAGGCTCGTGGCCAGGCCGTGGCCGTTGGTCTCGTAGTAGTCGAAAAAGGGCGGCGAGTTGGTGTACGGGGACGCGGCGTTCACGTCTTTCGGCGGGACGGCGGGCACGACCCAGGGGGGCGAGGTCTGCTGCGTCGCGGGGTTCGAACGGTTGGACGGCCCCACCTGTCCTGCAGGGAGGGCTCCGTTAAACTGCTGGAACGCCGCGTTGGCGGCCCCTTCGTCGACCCCGTCGTGGCACGAGAGGCAGAAATCCTGGTACGCGGAGTAGTCCGTTGAGCGGGCCACAGGGTCCCCGGCCGCCTTGCCCGTGGCAGATCGGTCGTCGGGATACACCAGAAACGCCGCGTCGCTCGGGTGCTTCGTGCCGTTTCCGTGGCACTTTTTGCACTCGTTCAGGTTGGCGTCCTCGGGGGTGTTGAAATCGCCGTCCACCTGGTACCGGATGTTGTGCTGGCTCAGGATGTTGGCGTCGTTCACCAGGCCGATCCCATTGAAGTAACGGTCGATCTGGAAGTTCGCCTCGGTCGCGTCGTCGAACAACCCCCCGTTCGCGGTCGTGGTGTGGCAGACGAGGCAGTCGTCGTTGGGGATGGAAAACGACTTCTTGTGGTCGTGGCAGGTGCCGCAGTTGTCGTATTTGGGATCGGTGCTGTGGGGGAAGACGGGCGGGGTCACGCCGGTCACCGTGTCCCAACCATCGCCCGTGGGCAGACTGCCGTCGTGGCAGTCCATGCACAAGCGTTCGGGGTAGGTGGAGTACGACGTGTTTCCGGTGCGGGACCAGAGTCTCTGGTCCTGGGCTCCGTGGGGCACGTGACACTCTGCGCAAACCCCTCCCCCGGTGAACCCGTTGTCCACAAAGTCGTGGGGGCTCCCCACCATCGCCGCCATTGCGCGCGGCGCGGTGAACGCCATCCCGATCGAGACGAGGGCGAGGGCCAGGTAGCGTAGAGCGCCTCCGAAAACGGGTTGACCTTTCCCCATCTTCACTCCATCCCCTTCCGTAGCCCCACGTCCGCCCGCCCCCCCACGCATCAACGGCCCTCACCGCGTCGACCACGGCCGCGGCGGGCGAACGCCCGCACACCGTGCCTACAGCCGCGTGCCCGTCGGCCCCTCCGAACCACCCACGTAGAGCACCGAGTTCTTCCCCCCGAAGCCGTCGGGGATGATACCGGCGGCGTTGGGGTCGGGCAACCATTTCGTTCCGTCCACCACAAAGGCGTACTGATACCGGCCCGGCTCGAGCCGCAGCCGGAACACCCACCGGCCGTCGCGGCGCTCGGCCCGGACCGGGGCCTCGGCCCGACCCCAGGCGTTGAAATCGCCCACGAGCCGCACGTCCCGGGCGTCGGGGGCGGCGAACTCGATCACCACCGTGCGGCCGCGGTCGGCGAGCGTGGCGTTGAGCTTATGCACCTCGCGGGCCAAAAGCCCCACGAAGAACGCGAGCGCCACGGCCGCAAACGTGGCCGCCGGCCGGAGCACCGGCAGCCGGGCCCAGAGCCTTCGCCACCGGCCCGGCCGGGGCAGTTCGGCGATCCGGGCCTTCACGCGGGCCGCGAGGTACGGCGGCACCTCGGGGCGTTGCTCCCCGATGCCCTCCAAGGCGTGCTCGAGCCCCTCCAGGGCCCGGGCGAGCCGGTCGCACCGGGGGCACCCGGCCCGATGGCGCGCCGCCTCCTCGGCCTCGGCCGGCGTGGCCTCGCCCTCGCTCACCTTGCACCACAGCGCCTCGAACCTCTCGCAGAGCATCAGCCTTTCGCCCTCCTCAGACGGTCGAACCCCTGGATCCGGAACCCCCCGCGCCGAAGCGATGCGGGACGAACTCCCTACCGCCCCAACCCCGCGGGGTTACGGCCCGGCGAACGCGGTGCGCGGGTCGGGGAGCCCGTCCGGGAGGGCGCTGCCCTCCCGGACGGCCCGGAGCACCTCGCTCGGGCTCGCCCCGGCCCACAGGGCGTCGGCCACGGCGCACACGGCGAGTTTCGGGTCTACGGGGCGGTGGCCCTCCAGGGTCAACCGCTCCACGAGATCGCTCGCCTGCCGGAGGGTTAGCGTGCGCCGTTCCAGCACCCGCAGGATCGCCTCGGCCGGCGCCCCCTTGGCCACGCCCTCCCGCAACTTCGACAGGAGGTCCTCGTGGGGCAGTCCGGCCACCCGGGCCCGGGCGATGAGAAGGAGCACGCGGGCCGTCTCGGCCGATGTCAGCCCGGCCTCCCGGCAGGCGTCCTCCACCTCCTTCACCTCCGCGTCCCCGAGGCCGGCGGCCCGGGCCTGGGCCCGCACCTCGGTGAGCGGGCCAGCCGGGTCTCCCGGCCCGAGACGCCCGAGCGACTCCCCGGCCAGGGCCGGGGCCGCCAGGGCCACAAGCAGACAGGTCAGGAGGCGCAGCACCCTCACAGCTCGTCTCCGTTCAGGAGCCCCAGGCGCTTCAGGATCATCTTCTTCGCCCGGAAGATCCGGATCTTCACGTTGTTGAGCGAGATGCCCACGATGTCGGCAATCTCCTGGTAGGGCATCCCCTCGAGGTAACACAGCACCAGGGGAGTCTTGTACTTTTCCGGAAGCTCCCGCACCGCCGCCAGGAGCCGGCTCCAGTTCTCCTGCCGCAGCAACTGCTCCAGGGGATCCTCCTGGGGCCGATGGGCCAGGAGGGCGAGGGGGTTCACGCTCTCGGAATCCACCTCGTCCCTTCGTACGCGGTCGCGGTGGCGATCGATACACTGGTTTCGGGCGATGGTGAACAGCCAGGTCGCGAACCGCCGCGAGGGGTCGTAGGTGTGAAGAAACCGGTAGGCTCGAAGAAACGTATCCTGCGCCACGTCCTCCGCCCGGGCCGGATCCTGGAAAAAATGCAGGGCGAACCGGTAGATCGGACCCTGGTATTTTTCCACGAGGGCGCCGAAGGCCTCCCGGTCGCCGTCGAGGGCGCGGACGGCCAGTTCGGAGTCGGCGTCGAAGAACCTGGACGTGTCCATGATGCGCGGAAACACCCTCCGGCCGCGTGAAAGCGCGCACGTGACAGCCAGCGGCGGCCCATTCTACCCCAAGCCGAATCGGGATGCCCCCGGGACCGAGCAACCTCCGTGCCCGAATATTTTCGGTAAAGCCCGGGCGGCGTGGGGCCGATCAGTGGGGAGGCCGCCGGTTTGACTTTGGAAACCGCCTTGGTCAAGCTATGGCGACCCCCGGCACGGGGATTGCTGGCGGATTTCCGACTTGGTTTCCGGTGGGGCCGGCGACCCGGTCTTTCGAACCTCTCACCATCGTTTCCGGAGGAGAACCTTGCGGCTTCTCTGCCTGATCGCGACGTTCCTTTTCGTGTCCGTCCAGCCCTCCCTGGCCCTTTTCGGCGCGGGGAAAAAGCCAGAACCGGGGGACGACGCCCCCGTCTTCACGGCCCCCTTGCTGAACGGCGGCGACCTCGATATCGCTCCCCATATCGGCCAAAACGCGATCCTTCTCGACTTCTGGTCCATCTACTGCGTGTCGTGCGTGCAGGAGATGCCCCACCTGGTGGACATCTATAACCGGTACAAGGATAAGGGCCTCGTGGCTGTTGGGGTGGACCTCGACAGCTTCGGGACGAAGCGGGTCAAGAAGTTTGTGGCCGGCCTCGATTTCCAGATCACCTACCCCATCGTCGTGGACAAGCGCCGGGAGGTGGCCGCCAAATACGGGGTGAGCGTGTTGCCCACCACGGTGGTGATCGGGGCCGACGGGAAGGTGCTGTATTACCACGTGGGCTACTCGCCCGGGGACGAGGCCGAGATCGAGGAGAAAGTAAAGGAAGCCCTAGGGTTGGGACAGTAGCCCTCCGCCTCCCCAAAGCTCGAAACTCCGGGAGGTCGCGGGAGGGCCAACTCGCAAGAACAATAATTTTTCGCTTTCTCCCGCTCACTTTGCCACCAGCGCCGGGGCCATGGGACCGAGGACCGGCGACCGACAACCGAAGTTTCAACCCGGCGCCAATAGAGGCGCGCAAGGAAGTCGCCAGGGCATGGGGCCTGCTTCCGGCCGTGCGTGAGTGCGGCATCCGGCCACTGTAGGAGCCACGCCCGGCGCTCCAGCAGGGCCCATGCCCCGGACCGTGCCTATTTAGCCGCCGGAGCAATAGTTGGAAGCTCCGGTAGGCCGCGCAGGGCGCGGCCTGTTCGCAAGAACAATAACTTCCGCCCGTGGTACACGGTGAGCCGCCTCCGTCTGGGCCACGGGACCGGAGACCGCAGACCGACGACCGTGGACCGAAGTTATTTGGAAGGAGAACACGCGATGAAGCGCTGGATTGTACCGCTTCTGGGCCTGACCCTGTTGGCGGCCCAGGCGCCGGCGGCCTTGGCGAGCGAGGCCACGGCCCTCAAGGGGAAGCAGGGCGCGTCGAACGGGCTGCTCCCGGTGGGATCCGAGGCCTTGCCCTTCGTCCTTAAGGATCTCGACGGGAACGAGGTGAAGCTCGAGGACTTCAAGGGCAAAAAGGCCGTTCTTTTGACGTTCTGGTCTTTTTTCTGCGGGCCCTGCCGCGAGGAGATCCCGCTCCTCGACCAGATCCTCAAGAAATACGAGGACCAGGGCTTCGAGATCCTGGCTATCAACCTGGACGGCCCCAAGCTGGAAAAGGCCGTGCGGCGCTACCTGGAGTCGAACGGGTTCTCGTTCAAGGTGCTCTGGGAGGAGATCGAGGGGGTGAGTTACAAGACGGCCGACGCCTACGGGGTGGCTGGCACCCCGAGCCTCGTGCTCGTGGGGAAGGACGGGAAGGTGCTCTGGACCCACGTGGGCCGGGAAGAACCCGAGAAGATCGAGGAGATCGTCCGCAAGGCGATCGGGGCGGGCTGACCGACCGCCGCACCGCGGGCATCAAAAAAGCGCCACCCCCGCGGGGTGGCGCTTTTTCCGTTGCGCTGGAGCGGGCGACGGGATTCGAACCCGCGACTCTCAGCTTGGGAAGCTGATACTCTACCAGCTGAGTTACGCCCGCTTCCGCTGGAAGATCCCTGATTATAGGCAACCGGAGGCCCGTGTCAACGGGAAAGTGGCCCAGAGCGTTCCGGAGGCTCCCCCCATGGAGAACGAGCAGCGTTTCCGGCCCGCCGGGGTGCTACCGGGCCGGCTGTACATCCCCGGCGGGGGCGGACCCAAGAAACACCCCTGCCGCGAGTGCTTCGCCTGCCAGTGGTGCGCCGACTCCCGGTGCGAGGCGTGCCGGCGCTGCCGCGACCGCGGGGCCGGTTCGCCCGAAGGGGATCAAGCCACGAAAAGGTAGTCCCGCTCCTCGGCCCGTCCGGCGAGGAGGGCCCGGACCCGGTCGCGCACCCGGGCGTCGCCGAAGCAAAAAAGGGCCAACCCGTCCCACCGGGGCAGCCCCTGGCCGGGCTTCCATTCCACCGGTTCCGCCGCCACCCCGCGCCGGGCGAGCGCCCGGGCCCAGGCGGCGAGGCTCGTTCGCCGGCCGAAGATCGCGACCCGCCCGACGCCCCGCGCCGCGAGTTCGGCGACCAGATGGCGCGCCTTGACCTCCCGGAACGCCGAGGCCGCCATCCGGTCCGACCGCCGGGTTTCCCGCCGGCCGTGCTCCCGCCAGAAATAGAGGACCCGGGGCACCTTGCCCAATCGGCAGCCCAGCCGGTGCCAGCGAAGCAGGAGGTCGAGGTCTTCGGGCCCCTCCCCCTCCCACCACCCCCCGACCCCCACGAGGACCTCGGTGCGAACCGCCAGGGTGGCGTGGGTCACCGTGCACTCCACGTACCGCTCCCGCCGGATCGCCTCGGGGGTCACGAGCCGGTTCTGCCAAGCCGCGTAGGCCGCCATGCGGCCCGGCACGTTTGGGGCCGGGAACAGCCGGACCCGGCTCCCCACGGCCTGCCAGCCCGGGTTTCGCCAGAGGGCCTCCACGAGGGCCCCGAGCCGGGCCGGGTGGGAGAGGTCGTCGGCGTCCATGCGCGCCACGATCGGGGCCGAGACCTCCCGCAGCCCCCGGTTCAGGGCCGCGGCCACCCCCCGGGCCGGGGCCCGGACCAGGTGGAGCCGCCGGTCCCCGTTGGCCGCGGCTTCCAGGACCGCGGCCGAACCGTCGCGGCTCCCGTCGTCCACGGCCACGAGCCGCCAGTCCCCAAACCCCTGGCGCGCGAGGCTCCGCCAGGCCGCGGCGATCCAGGGGGCGGCGTCGCGAAACGGCAGCAGCACGTCAACCCGGGCCACGCTTGCCTCCTCGGCCCCGGGTGGTAGGCTGGGGCCGGGTTGGGGCACAGACCTGCCGGGGGCGCGGCCCCCAAAGGGGCGTGGCATGGACCGATGGATCCTGTACGTCGAGGACGAACCGGGGCTCCTGCGCCTCGCCGAGGCGGTGTTCCGAAAGCTCGGCTTCCCGGGGCGCGTCGAGGGGGCGGCGACCCTGGGGGAGGCCCGGGCGGCGCTCGCCCGGGTACGGGGCGGAGGGGATCCGCCCTCGCTCGTGGTCACGGACGTGGGCCTGCCCGACGGTTCGGGGCTCGACCTCGTCCGTGAGGTGAAGGAGGACCCCGTTTTTCGGCCCGTTCCGGTGGTGGTGCTTTCGGGCTCGGCCACCCCGGAAACCGTGACCGAGGCCTACGCCCTCGGGGCCAACGCGTTTTTCTCGAAGATGCCCTCGGGCGGCGATCTTCTCACCACCATGGAGAGCCTGGTCCGCTGCTGGCTCCAACACGCGGAACTTCCCCGGGCCGGGGCCGGCGACCGCGCCCGCTGGGCCCTGACCCGGGCCGTGGCCTACGAGACCCGGGTGGCCCAGGTCTACCTGAACCTCGCCCGCGCGCTCCGGGGCGACCCGGAGGCCCTGCGGTTCTGGCTGGACCTCTCGCTTGCCGAGGGAAATCACGCCAACCTGCTTCGGTTTTTCGAAACCCTGATCTCCGAGGCCGACGTGGCCCGGGACGTCCTCGACCGGGTCGAGGCCCAACTGGCCCAGGTGGAGGCCTGCATCGCCGGGGTGGAACTGGACCTGGCGGCCCGGCCCGCGCCGCCCCGCGACCGAGCCCTCGACCTGACCCTTCGGATCGAGGAGTGCCCGAGCGAGGAACTGATCCTCACGGGCCTCGCGGTCCTCCTGCCCCGGGGCCCAGGGGCCGTGGCCGCCCTGGCCGAAAGCCTCGCGGAACACACGGCCCGGATCGTCACCGGCGTGGAGAAACTCACGGAAGACGGGGACCTGCGGCGCAGGGCCCGGGGGCTCCTGGCCCGGTCCGACGCCCTTCGGGACCGGTTCGGCGCGGCCCCCGCGCCGCAGCACTGAACCTCCCCCCGCATCGGCCCCCCGTCACGGATCACCCGGCCAGGTCCATGCCCTCCACCAGCACGGCGGGCGCCACCAGGTGGCCGTGGGCCTCGAGGACGGACCCGACGGCCGCAACCCGCCGCAGGAGTTCGGGGAGCGTGCCCGACAGGGCCCCCCCCGTCACGGGGTAGGCCGGCTCGCCCCCCTCGAACCAGACGCCGGCGCACCCCACCGAAAACTCCCCGGTCACGGGATCTGCCGTGTGGAGCCCCAGGAGCTCCCGCACCAGGAGTCCCCGGCCCGCTCGACCGAGGAGGGTGGCCAGATCTCCCCCGCTCCCGGTCCGCCAGACCAGATTGGTGACATCGGGCCCCGGCGGCCCCCCGGGGCCGCCCACGGCGTTTCCCGTGGACCCGACCCCGGCCCGCCGGCCGCTCGCCCGGTCGTGGAGAAACGCGGCCAGCTCCCCCTGATCCACCACCACGGTGGTGCGCCGGGGCTCCCCCTCGTCGTCCACCGGCTGGGTGTGGAGCCCCCCGGGTCGGAGCCCCTCGTCGGCGAGGGTGACCTCGGCCGGGGCCACGGCCTCCCCGAGTTCGCGGAACACCGAAAAGCCCTTCTCCACATTCTCGCCGACGAACGAGGGGGCAAGGACGTCCAGGAGGTCGGCCGCGACCCGGGCGTCCAGCACCAGAGGGAACCGCCCGGTGGGGCATGGCCGGCCGCCCAGGAGCTCCGCCGCCCGTAGGGCGGCCTCCCGGCCAACGGCCTCCGGGTCGAGGCCGGCCCAGCACCTCGCCTCGGCCGAGGCCCACCCGCTCCGGGCCTCGCCGTCCGCCTCGGCGGCCGCCTCGGCCGAGGCCGAAACCTCCGTCTCCTCCCAGGCCACGGCCTCGCCGGCGCCGGTGCGGATCTCCCGCCGCACCCGGGCCACCTCGACCGCCGGCTTTCGCACCGAGGCCACCCGGGGGTCGGCCGACCGTACGGAGGCCTCGATCCCTCGCACGGCTTCGGGGAGGTCGTCCGGGGAGAGCCCGGCCACCGCGGGGTCGTAGATGCCGAGGTCGTCCCGGGGCGCCGGGCCCACCGGGCCCTCGAGCCCGGCGCCCGGCACCGGGTCCTGGGCCCGGGCGGCCTGCCGGGCGGCGTCCACCAGGTCCTCGGGGGCCCACCGGGCGCCCGGGCCCCGGGGAGCCGAGGCGAACCCCACCCGCCCCCGGCCGAGGTCCAGCCGGAACGTCACGTAGCCCTGGGTCCACCGCTCGGCCACCCGGTTCCCGCCCGTTCCCTCGACCCGGATCCCCTCCTCCCACCACACCCCGGCCTGCCACGGGGCGCCCCGGGCAGCCCGGTGTACCCGGTCCCAGAACCCGGACGGGATCACGGGCCCACCTCGCGCATCACCGCCACCTCGTCGCAGTCGGGGAACTTCACGCAGTTCAGGCAGTCCTGCCAGACCTTGTGGGGGAGCTGGGATTTCTCCACCTCGCCGAACCCGAGTTTCGCGAAGAATCCCGGCCGGTAGGTCAGGGCGAACACCCGCCGCAGGCCCAGCCGCCGGGCCTCCCCAAGGCACGCCTCCACCAGGGCCCGGCCGATCCCCTGGCCCTGGAGATCCCGGCGCACCGCGAGCGACCGGACCTCCCCGAGGTCGATCCAGCAGATGTGGAGCGCCGAGAGCCCCACGATCTCGCCGTCGCGCCACGCCACCACGAAGTCGCGGATGTTCTCGTAGAGGTCGAGCCGGGACCGGGCCAGCACCACCCCCTCCCGGGCGTAGTCGTCGAGGATGACCTTCATGGCCTCCACGTCCTGGAGGCGGGCCGGTGCGATCTCGAGGTTCACGGCGCAACCCTTTCCACGAGCTCCCGCGCATGGCGCAGGGAAGTTTCGGTGACACGTCGGCCCCCCAACATCCGGGCGATCTCCCGGAGCCGTTCCTCCCCCTCCAAGGCCGTGACCCGGGTCACCGTGCGGCCGTCGGCCTCGGCCTTCTCCACCCGCAGGTGCCGGGTGGCCCGGGCCGCGATCTGGGGAAGATGGGTGATGCACAGGACCTGGCAGGCCTCGGCGAGGCGCTCGAGGCGCTCGGCCACGGCGTCGGCCGTGGCCCCGCCGATGCCGGCGTCCACCTCGTCGAACACGAGGGCCCCCACGCCGGGCGCCCGAAGCGCGTTCTTGAGGGCAAGGAGAAGCCGCGAGAGCTCCCCGCCCGAGGCCACCCGGGCCAGGGGCCGGGCCGGCTCGCCCGGGTTGGCGGCCAGAAGGAACCGCGCCCGGTCGGCCCCCCGGGGACCCGGGTCGGTGGGCTCCATCTCCACCTCGAACCGCGCCTTCCCCATCGCCAGGGCGGCAAGCTCCTCGGCCACCCGCCGCTCCAGCGCCCGGGCCGCCCGCTCCCGGGCCGCCCGGAGCTCCCCGGCCGCCCCGGCGAGGCCCTGTTCGGCCTCCTTGAGCCGCGACCGGGCCCGCTCGAGGCCCCACTCCACGTCCTCGATCTCGGCCAACTCCGCCTCGAGCTGCGCGAGCCTTTGCAGGATGGCCTCCACGCCCGCCCCGTGCTTTCGCTCGAGCCGGCGGATCGGCGCCCGGGGGGGGGCCCCCCCCCCCCGGCGGGGCGGGGGGGGCCCCCCCACGCCCCCCCCGCGGGGCACCCCGGGCGGCCCCCCCTCCAACCCGGGCCTTTGCATGGGCACCACAAATACAGCTTGCCGCGGGTTCGGATAACAGTCCGTGGGCCGCCACAAATTCCCCTGGGGGCGCCGCACACCCGCAAATT
>NZ_BAAHXI010000062.1:0-23999 GCF_054656955.1 Deferrisoma palaeochoriense | reverse complement strand
TAATAGAAAGTTGGGAAGCCGCGAAGCGAAAAGGCCGGAACGGCCCCCGTCGTCAGAGATCGGCCTCTACGGCCAGGTGCGGGCCCCACCGGACCCCTAAGGGATCCACGCCCACGGCGATGCCGGCCCCGTAGGCCGTGCCCCCGGGCGATCGGTACCAGGCTGTGAGCTTCCCCGCCGCCCCCACGAACCACCCGGTTTCCCGGCCGGCGTTCACCCGGTCGTCGTCCTCGTAGAAAGCCTCGACCCCGGCCCGGAAGTCCAGGGCCGTCGGGCCCCATCGCCGGCGTTCCCCAGAGTAAACGCCCCAGAACACCTCGTCCTGGGTCCGGAAGTTGTGATCCACCCCGTCCCGCAGGGGCCGGCGCCGGGTGGACTCCACCGGCGCCTCGCTCACCTCGACCTCCAGGACGAGCCGCCGCGGTTGGCCGGGGTCGCCGAAAAACCGGGACAGGGAGATCCCGGTCTGGTGGTACGTGTCCACGGCGCGGCCGGGGTGACGGCTCCACCGGGTGAACACCCCAACCCGCCAGGGGTCTCCGAGAAGGGGGGTAGCCTCCGGATCCCCCAGGGGAAAGGTCCAGGAGATGTGGGTGAGTTCCACCTCGCGGCCCCCTTCGAGTGCCTGCACCTCCCGGCTCACCCGAAGCGGCCCCAGGCCGAGCCCGACCCCCCGGGCCCAGAGGCCGGCCCACCGCTCGGCGACCCGGCCTGCCCCGATCCCGCCTCCCCCTTGGACCTCCAGGGGGCCCCACCCGACGGCGAGGCGCACCCCCCCCCCGTCGCCGTGGCGTAGACCCAGTCCTCCTGGGTTTCGTTGAACTCGGTGTCCACGAAAACGCCCTGGAGGTACGCGTCCCACCCCAGGTGAAGCCCCAGCGGGAGGCGCCACCGGGTCTCCCGGACGAGCTCGGCCGAAAGCCCGGTGGCCTGGTCCCAGTTGGCGTTGGCTCGGTCTTGGGCGTTCAGCTCGGCCGCGTTCGTGCCGTCGAACTTGCCGTGGTTTCCGTACCCATCGGGCCCGCGGGTGCGTGGCACCTCCCTCACCACCCCGGCCCGCAGGGTCCACGCCCCATGGGGCCCGGCCCAGGCGGCCGAAAAAAGCAGGGCCCCCGAGAGGGCCCCGACAACGACTCGGTTCACGGCACCCCCGGCGCCAGCCTAGAGCGCCTCCACCACCAGGGCCATGCCCTGGCCGCCGCCGATGCACAGGGTGGCGAGCCCGTATCGGCCGCCCCGGCGGCGAAGCTCGTTTACCAGGGTCACCACGATCCGGGCACCGGAGCACCCGATGGGGTGGCCCAGGGAGATGCCGCTTCCCACCACGTTCGTCTTCTCGAGGTCGAGCTCCAGTTCCCGCATGCAGGCGATGGCCTGGGCCGCGAAGGCCTCGTTGAGCTCCACGAGATCCAGGTCGGCCACGGTGAGCCCGGCCTTGGCGAGGGCCTTCCGGGTGGCCGGCACGGGCCCGAGGCCCATGTAGGCCGGGTCCACGCCGCCCGAGGCCCAGGCCACCACCCGGGCCAGGGGCTTCAGGCCCGCGGCCTCGGCCTTGTCGGCCCCCATGAGAAGAAGCGCGGCCGCGCCGTCGTTGATTCCGGAGGCGTTTCCGGCGGTCACGGTGCCGTCCTTCTTGAACGCCGGCCGGAGCTTGGCCATCTTCTCGACGCTCGTGTCCATGGGCCGCTCGTCGGTGTCCACCACGACGGGGTCGCCTTTTCGCTGGGGCACGGCCACCGGTACGATCTCGGCCGCGAACCGGCCGTCGGCCTGGGCCGCCCGGGCCCGTTGGTGGCTCAGGGCCCCGAGCTCGTCCTGCTCCTCACGGCTGATGCCGTAAAGCGCCGCCAGGTTCTCGGCCGTGTGGCCCATGTGGTACCCGTAGAAGCACTCCCAGAGCCCGTCGTGGACCATGAGGTCCACGAGCTGGGTGTCGTTCATCCGGGCCCCCCACCGCCCGGCCGGGAGCGCGTAGGGGATGCGGCTCATGTTCTCCATGCCGCCGGCCACCACGACGTCGGCCTCGCCGTCGCGGATGGCCTGGGCCGCGAGCGCCACGGCCTTCATGCCCGAGGCGCACACCTTGTTCACCGTAAACGCCGGGATCTCCTTGGGCACCCCGGCCCGGATCGAGGCCTGGCGGGCCACGTTCTGGCCCTGGCCGGCCCCCACCACGTTGCCCAGGATCACCTCGTCCACCTGGAGCGGGGCGAGGGCCTCGTCGTAGTCGTAGTGCTGCTTCTCCAGGTCGATGACCCCCCGGTCGGCCAGCGCCTTGGGCCCCACGGCCCGCAGCGCCTCCCCGGCCACGGGCCGCACCCCGGCCCGGGTCAGGGCTCCCCTCACGGCGGCCGCCCCCAGATCGGCCACCGGCACGTCCTTCAGCGCCCCGCCGAAATTGCCCACGGCGGTACGGGCTCCGGAAACGATCACCACCTCTCGCATGGCTTCTCCTCCCTCAACGGAAAGCGGTTCGATCCGCCCCTTATAGACCGACCGTGCGGTCGGGGGCAAACCCGGCCTACTCCTCGTCCCCCTCCTCCCGCGCGAGTTCCTCGAACTTGATGTCGATGCCCATGACCCCGGCCATGCGGTCCTCGGCGTCGTAAATGGGGGCCGACACGGTCATGGTGAGCCGGCCGGTGACCTTCGAGGTGTAGATGTCGGTCAGGCAGAGCTTCCCGGTGCGCACC
This sequence comes from Deferrisoma palaeochoriense, assembly GCF_054656955.1. Classification (NCBI taxonomy): domain Bacteria; kingdom Pseudomonadati; phylum Thermodesulfobacteriota; class Deferrisomatia; order Deferrisomatales; family Deferrisomataceae; genus Deferrisoma; species Deferrisoma palaeochoriense. The sequence goes on along the minus strand of NZ_BAAHXI010000062.1, from coordinate 21,306 downwards.
GGCTCGGTGAACCACACCCGGTCGGCGTAGTTCGCCGCCACCTCGTACTCGGCGTACTTGCCCCGGTCCTCCGGCTGGGTCACGTTGCGGGTGATCTTGCGGCCCTCGAGATCGGTGGCATACACGAACTGGATGAAGGGGTGCTCCTCGGCCGCCTCCCGCATGACCCGCTCCATGCGCTCGGGGTCCATGGACCGGACGTCCGGGTGATCCACGAGGCGTTCGAGCACGTGGGCCGCGGCCTCGCGCACCCGGGCCTTGAGCCGGTCGTACTCGCTGACCAGGAGCTCGGGCATGTATTTGCGGACCTTGCGCTCCATCTCCTCGGCCGAGAGCGCCGTGGTGCGGCCCTCCTCGAACTGGCGCATCACGGCCCGGTGGATCTTGGCCACGCCGGGATGGCGCTTGTCCACCCGCCGCTCCGGGGGGAGGGCCAAGTGGGTGTTGATCCAGTGGGCGATGCCGGCCAGGCCCGATTTGTCGGTGACCGCGATGCCCATGGGGCGGCCTAGGATCCGCTCGGTGTCGAAGATGTTGTAGATCTCCTCGTTCTTCGCGATCCCGTCGATGTGGATGCCGGCCCGGGTCACGTTGAACTCGCTGCCCACGAACGGCATGGAGGGCGGGATGTGGACCCCCAGGTCCCGCTCGAAATAGTTGCGGATCTCGGTGATCACCGTGGGGTCCATGCCGTTGGCCGAACCCGTGAGTTCCATGTACTCGATCACGAGCCCCTCCACGGGGGGGTTCCCCGTGCGCTCCCCGAACCCCAGGAGGGTTCCGTTGGCCGCGGCGCAGCCGTAGAGCCAGGCCGTCGAGGCGTTGATCAGCACCTTGTGGAAGTCGTTGTGGCCGTGCCATTCGAGCTGCCCGGGCGGCACCCCGGCCTCGTCCACCAGGGCCCGCACGAGCCGGGGCACGCTGCGCGGTAGGGCCGCCCCCGCGTGGGGGACCCCGAACCCCATGGTGTCGCAGAGCCGGATCTTCACGGGGAGGCCGGCCTCGCGGCTCCGCTCCATGAGCGCCCGGGCGAAGGGCACCACGAACCCGTACACGTCGGCCCGGGTCACGTCCTCGAAGTGGCACCGGGGCACCACCCCCTCCTCCAGGGCGGCGTCCACCACCCGAAGATAGTCCCGCAGGGCCTCGCGCCGCTTTTTCCCGAGCTTGAGATAGATGTGGTAGTCGGACACCGAGGTCAGAATCCCGGTCTCCCGGATGCCCATGGCCTTGACCAGCTTGAAGTCCTCGGGGTTGGCCCGGATCCAGGCCGTGATCTCGGGGTACCGGTACCCCAGGGCCTGGCAGCGCTCCACGGCCTCCCGGTCCCGGTCGGCGTAGAGGAAGAACTCGGTCTGCCGGATCACGCCGTTGGGGCCCCCGAGCCGGTGGAGGAACGTGTAGAGGGTTTCGATCTGCTTGGGCGTGTAGGGCGGCCGGGCCTGCTGGCCGTCGCGGAACGTGGTGTCGGTGATCCAGAGCTCCTCGGGGGGGCTGGGCGGCAGGAGCACCCCGTCGAAGGGCACCCGGGGCACCTCCACGTAGGGGAACACGTCACGGTACAGGTTGGGCTCGTCGCGCTCCACCACCTCGTCGAGGGGGAAGTCGGGGCCGGACCGGCGCAGCAGGGGGCGAGGCTTCATGGCGGAAACCGAACTCCTTGTGTGGGAAACGCCGGGGAGGCGCCCCTCCCCGGTCAGTGAACCGTCGGTGAAGACGATATGCCTTCCCCCGCCTCCCGCGCCAGGGCCGCCAGGGCCCGGATGAACGCGGGGCGGGTGTTGAGGGAGGGGGCCCGCCGAAACTCGCCGATGCCCAGAAACCGGGCCAGTTCGGCGTACTCCACGTCGATCTCGTGGAGGGTCTCGATGTGGTCGGAGACGAAGCTCACGGCCACGGCGCACACCCGCTCGACCCCCGCGGCCGCGAGCTCCCGGAGGCTCTCCTCCACCCCGGGCCCCAGCCAGCGCACCGGGCCGGTGCGGCTCTGGAACGCGAGCCGGTGGGGCGGGTGCCCGAGGCGTTCCACCACGCCGGCCACGGTGGTCCGGATGTGGTCGAGGTAGGGGTCGCCCCGGTCGATCAGCCGCTGGGGCAGGCTGTGGGCGCTAAAGAGCACGGTGGCCCCCTCGAACCCCTCGAGCCCCTCGGCCACGGCCTCGGCCAGGGCGTCGAGGTAGAGGGGATGGTCGTGCCAGGAGCGGATCACCCGACGGGGAAGCCCCGCAAGCCCCTCGGCCTCCAGGGCCGAGTCCAGGTCGGCCAGGCTCGAGCCCGTGGTGGCCCGGCTGTAGTGGGGGTAGAGGGGGAGCACCACAAGGCGGTCGGCACCCCGTTCCCGCAGCTCGGCCGCGGCGGCCCGGGCCCGGGGATGCCAGTAGCGCATGGCCACGGCCACGGCCCATCCCTCCCCCAGCTCGGCCTCCAGGGCGGCGGCCTGGGCCCGGGTGATCTCGGCGATGGGGCTTTTCCCGCCGATCCGACGGTAGCGCTCCACCACCTTGGGGGTGCGCTTCCTTCGGATCCACCGGGCCAGAGGCCTCTGGAGCCACCGCGACAGGGGAAACCGCAGGATCTCCGGGTCGGAAAAGAGGTTCTCCATGAAGGGGCCCACGGCCTCCAGGGAGTCGGGGCCCCCCATGTTGAGGAGCACGACCCCGGTCACGCCGGCGCCTCCGGAAGCTCCAGGTAGATCCGGGTGCCCCGGCCGGGCTCCGATCGGGCGAACACCCGCCCCCCCTCGGCCTCGGCGATCCGCCGGACGAGGGCGAGCCCCACCCCCGACCCCCCTGCCCCCTTGCGGCCCTGCACGAACAGCTCGAACACGCGCTCCTCCATGCCCGTGGGAATCCCGATGCCGTTGTCCTCGACCACGACCCAGGCGTACCCGGCCCGCGGGTCGGCCTCGCCGGGCCCGGCCTTGCGCACCCGGATCACCGGCGGCTCGTCGGGCGACCGGTAGCGCAGGGCGTTGCCGAAGAGATTGAGCAAGATCTGGTGGAGCCGCACGGGGGCGATCCGGAGGGTCGGCAAATCGTCGTCCAGGATCAACCGGGCCCCGGCCTCCTCGACCCGGAGCGCCAGGTCGGCCCAGCCGCTCCGGCAGGCCGCCGCGAGATCCACGGCCCGGGGGGCCGGGCGCTCGGCCCCGATCCGGGCGAAGGCCAAGAGCTCTCCGAGGAGCCCCGCCAGGCGGTCCGCCTGGGCCCGCAATTCCCCGCACAGCCGGCCCAGACCCTCGGTCTGGCCCCGGGCCAGGCGCTCATCCAGGAGCGCCGCGTATCCCTTCACGGTTCCCAAAGGCCCCCGCAGATCGTGGGCCACGGCGTACAGGAACCCCTCGAGCTCCCGGGCCCGCTCGGCCAGGGCTTCCCGCTCCAGACGCTCGGCGGTGACGTCCCGCACCGTGACCACGGCAAACTCGCCCTCCGGGTCCCGGTGGAGCACCCCGGCCACCCGGGCCAGGAACCGGGACCCGTCGGCCCGAGGCTGCCAGGCCTCCACCTCGAACCGGCCGTCCCGCAGGAGGGTCTCTCGCACCTGGGGGTACAGGGACCGGCTCTCCTCGGGGAGGATCTCGAGGACGTTTCGGCCCACCAGGGCCTCCCGGGGCATGCCGAACAGCGCCTCGGCCGCGGCGTTGACGTCGAGGATCTCACCCCCCAGCTCCTCCACGAACATGGCCGTGTCGGCCACCTCGAAGGCCCGGTGCAGGGTGTCGAGCACCCACCGCCGGGGCGAGCGGGGGGCGGTCCACTCGAGGACGAAGGCCGGGCCGTCGCCCAGGGGCACCGCCGTGGTTTCGGCCGGTCCGCCGGAAAGCGGCCGGGTCTGGGTGGCGGTGCGGCCGGTCCGGACCGGGCAGGGGTCGCAGGGCGCGGCCCGACCCCAGAGGAACTCGTGGCACCGCCGGCCCTCGGCCGGGCCGAAGGCCCTCCGGTGGGCCGGGTTCTGGTAGGCGATTCGGAACTCCCGGTCGTGGAGGCTGACCGGCACCGCGAGGGCCTCCAGCACCTCCCGCCAGGGGAAACTCCCTTCGAGCGCGTCCACCCCCGGTTTTCCTTTCCGCCCCAATGGGGCGATTCGGTTTTCTAGCCGGGACCGCCCGTGATCCAGGCGAGCCGCCGGCCCCCGTGCCGCACCCACCGGATCCCCTGGGGCCGCAGGCCCTCGGCCGCGAGTCGGGCCGGGTCGGGCGTCAGGATGGCCCAGCGCCAGGCCCGAAACGGCCCGGTGAGCGCCGCCGCCAGGGCCCCCAGGGCTGCATCGGATCCCCCCAGCCGCCTGCCGTGGGGCGGATCGGCCACCAGGAGCCCGGAGGGGGTCGGGGGGGAGAGCCATTCTACCCCGGCTTGAGCCACCCGCAACTGGTCGGCCACCCCGGCCCGCCGGGCGGCGTCCCGAAGCCGGCGAAGCGCGGCGGCCGAGCGGTCGGCCGCGAACACCGGGGCCGGGAGGTCCGGCCGGACCCGGGAGCGCCGCTCGGAGCGCAGGGCGTCCCAGCGGGCGGGGTCGTGGTTCGCAAACCGTTCGAACGCGAACGCCCGCTGCCACCCGGGGGGAATCCCGAGGGCCAGGCGGGCGGCCTCGATGGGGAGCGTGCCGGCGCCGGCCATGGGGTCGAGGAGCGGGTCGGTGCCATCCCACCCGGCGGCCCGCAGCAGGCCCGCGGCCAGGTTCTCCCGCAGGGGCGCGGCCCCCGGGTCGAGCCGGTAGCCCCGGCGGTGGAGGTGGTCGCCCGAGGTGTCGAGGCTCACCACCACCTCGTCCCCGACCACCCGCACCCGCACCGAAAAGGGCGGAGCCGCGCCGGGGGGGCCGAGGGCGCGGGCCGCGGCCTCCCGGACCGCCTCGGCCAGGGCCCCGGTGTGGAGGCGGCTCCGGTGCCGGGCCACCCGGACCTCGAGCCGAGCCCCCGAGGGGAGCCATTCGCTCCAGGGTGCGCGGCCCAGCTCCCGGGCCGCCTGGGCCGGGGTGCGGGCCCGGAACCGGGCGAGCCGCACGAGCACCCTGCCCGCCACGGCCGATTCCAGGTTGGCGCGCCAAAGGTCCTCCCGCGAGCCCGAAAAGGCCACCCCGCCCTCCTCGGGCCGGACCCCGGGGAGTCCCAGCCCCCGGAGCTCGTCGGCCAGGACGTCCTCGAGCCCCGGGGGCGCGACGGCGTAGGCCTCCACCCCGGCCGGGCCGGTCACCCCTTGGCGGCCCTCTTGGCGATGTGGGCCATGAGACCGCCGTCGGCGATGAGCTCCTGCATGAACGGCGGGATCGGGGCGGCCCGGAACTCGGTGCCCCGGGTCAGGTTGCGGATCACGCCGGAGCCCGCGTCCACCTCCACCTCGTCCCCCTCCTCGATGCCGTCGAAGGCCTCGGGGCACTCGAAGATGGGGAGCCCCATGTTGAAGGCGTTGCGGTAGAAGATGCGGGCGAAGCTCCGGGCGATCACGCAGCTCACCCCGGCCGCCTTGATGGCGATGGGGGCGTGCTCCCGGCTCGAGCCGCAGCCGAAGTTCTTGTCGGCCAGGATGATGTCGCCCGGCTTCATCTTCCGCACGAACTCCGGGTCCTCGTCCTCCATGCAGTGTTTGGCGAGCTCGGCCGGATCGCTCGTGTTCAGGTACCGGGCCGGGATGATCCGGTCGGTGTCGATGTCGGGGCCGAACTTCCAGACGGTTCCGCGAAATTTCACGACACCACCTCCTCGGGGCTCGCGATCCGCCCCTTGAGCGCGCTGGCCGCGGCCACCGACGGGCTCGCCAGATAGACCTCGCTCTCGGGATGGCCCATGCGGCCCACGAAGTTCCGGTTCGTGGTGGCCACGGCCCGCTCCCCCCTGGCCAGGATGCCCATGTGGCCGCCCAGGCACGGCCCGCAGGTGGGGGTGGACACGGCGCAGCCCGCGTCGAGGAACACCTCCACGAGCCCCTCCCGGACGGCCTGGCGGTAAATCTCCTGGGTGGCCGGGATCACGATGCACCGGACGTACTTGGCCACCTTCTGCCCCCGCAGGACCCGGGCGGCCCGCCTGAGGTCCTCGATGCGGCCGTTGGTGCACGACCCGATCACCACCTGGTCGATCGGGACCTCGCCCACCTCGTCGATGGGCCGGGTGTTGGACGGGAGGTGGGGGAACGCCACCTGGGGTTTGACCCGGCCCACGTCGATGTCGATCACCTCGGCGTAGCGGGCGTCGGGGTCGCTCGCGTAGTAGACGGGGGGGCGCTTCGCCCGGCCCTCCACGTAGGCCCGGGTGGTGGCGTCGGGGGCGATGATGCCGTTTTTCCCTCCCGCCTCGATGGCCATGTTGGCCATGGTGAACCGGTCGTCCATGCCGAGCCGCTCGATCACGGGGCCCGTGAACTCCATGGCCCGGTAGAGGGCCCCGTCCACCCCGATCCGCCCGATCGTGTAGAGGATGAGGTCCTTGCCCTCCACCCAGGGCTGGAGCTCGCCGTGGTACACGAACTTCATGGACTCGGGCACCTTGAACCAGGCCTCGCCGGTGACCATGGCCGCGGCGAGGTCGGTGGAGCCCACGCCGGTGGAGAAGGCCCCCAGGGCCCCGTAGGTGCAGGTGTGGCTGTCGGCCCCGATCACCACGTCGCCGGGGACGACGAGGCCCTTCTCGGGCAGGAGGGCGTGCTCCACCCCCATCTCCCCGGTCTCGAAGTAGTTCTCGAGATCCTGCTCCCGGGCGAAGTCCCGGAGCACCTTGCACTGCTCGGCGCTCTGGATGTCCTTGTTCGGGGCGAAGTGGTCGGGAACGAGCACCACCCGGGACCGGTCGAACACCCGGTCGGCCCCGATTCTGCGGAACTCCCGGATCGCGATCGGGGCGGTGATGTCGTTTCCGAGGGCCACGTCCACCTTGACGCTCACGATCTGGCCGGGCTCCACCCGGTCCAGCCCGGCGTGGGCCGCCAGGATCTTCTCGGTGATGGTCATGGGTTCCTCACGCGCGAAAGGGAAGGGGGGCGCCGGCCGGCGCCCCCTCTCGGTTGGGGTTTCGGCCCTCACAGGTGGGCCGTGAACGTCTTCCGTTTCCGGTGCTCCAGCTTGTTCAGGGCGTGGACAAAGGCCTTGGCCGAGGCCACCACGATGTCGGTGTCGGAGGCCTGGCCGTTGGCGAGCACCCCGTCCTCCTCGATCCGCACGCTCACCTCGGCCTGGGCGTCGGTGCCGCCCGTGATCGAGTTGATGGTGAAGTTCACGAGCCGGGGCTTTCGGCCGGTGAGCTTCTTGATCACGGTGAACGCCGCGTCCACCGGGCCGTCGCCGAATCCGGCCTCCTGGCGCACCACCCCGTCCACCATCATCTGCACCGTGGCCGTGGGCACGGTGACGGTGCCCGAGTTCACGTTGAGGTAGAGCAGCCGGTAACGGTCCGGGAGCCGGAGCACCTGCTCGGCGATGAGGGCGTCCACGTCCTCGTCGTAGACGGTCTTCTTCTTGTCGGCCAGGGCCTTGAACGCCTCGAAGGCCCGCTCCATCTGCTCCTCGGTCAGGTCGTACCCCAGGGCCTTCACCTTCTCCCGGAACGCGTGGCGGCCCGAGTGCTTGCCCAGGACGAGGGCGTTCGTCGGGATGCCCACGCTCTCCGGCGTCATGATCTCGTAGGTGCTCTTCTCCTTGAGCACGCCGTCCTGGTGGATGCCCGACTCGTGGGCGAAGGCGTTGGCGCCCACGATCGCCTTGTTGGGCTGCACCGGAAGCCCCGTGATCAGGCTCACGAGCCGGCTCGTGGGATAGATGTACCGGGTGTCGATCCGGGTCGTGAACGGCAGCCGGTCGCCCCGGGTGCGAAGGGCCATCACGAACTCCTCGAGGGAGGCGTTCCCGGCCCGTTCGCCGATGCCGTTGATGGTGCACTCCACCTGCCGGGCCCCAGCCTCCACGGCCGCGATGGAGTTGGCCACGGCGAGCCCCAGATCGTTGTGGCAGTGGACCGAGATCACGGCCTTGTGGGCGTTGGGGACCCGCTCCAGGATCTGGCGGATCATCTCCCCGAACTCCTCAGGCACGGCGTAGCCCACCGTGTCGGGGATGTTCACCGTGGTGGCGCCGGCGTCGATCACGGCCTCCACCACCCGGCACAGGAACTCGAGGTCGCTTCGCACCGCGTCCTCGGCCGAGAACTCCACGTTCGAGGTGTACCGAGAGGCGTACTTCACGGCCTCCACGGCCTGCTCGAGCACCTGGTCGGGGGTTTTCCGGAGCTTGTGCTCCATGTGGATCGGGCTCGTGGCGATGAAGGTGTGGATCCGGGGGTTTTCCCCGCCCTTCAGGGCCTCCCAGGCCCGGTCGATGTCGGCCCGGTTGGCCCGGGCCAGCCCGGCGATCTCGCAGCCCCGGACCTTGTCGGCGATGAGCTTCACCGCCTCGAAGTCGCCCGGCGACGAGATCGGGAACCCGGCCTCGATCACGTCCACCCGCAGGCGCTCCAGGGCCTGGGCCACCCGCAGCTTCTCCTCGATGTTCATCGAGGCCCCGGGACTCTGCTCCCCATCCCGGAGCGTGGTGTCGAAAATCTTGACCATCTCCATGGCTGTCTTCCCCTCGGGCGGCGCGAGACGGCCGCCCTGTGCTTTGCCAGCCTCACGGAACGCCACTTCGGGCAACGCGCTGGAGGGTGTATCGGGGGGCTTCCCTTCCGCTGACACCCTCGCAGGGGCCGCCTCGGCTCGGTCCGCTGCGGCGCGTGAGGGCACGCGCCGCGGCCGCTTCCCTACGCCGGGCGGCCCTTGCTGCTCGGGCGTCGCGCTCCGGCGAAGCCCCCCGATACACGGGTCTCCGCCGATGCGGCGTTCCGTGACGGCCGGGTTAGTTCTTCGAACGGTCCACCAGCCGGCTCTCCTGGAGCCAGGGCATCATGGCCCGGAGCCGCTCGCCCACGGCCTCGATGGGGTGCTCGTCGCCCCGGCGGGTCAGCGCGTTGAACACCGGCCGGCCGGCCCGGTTCTCCAGAATCCACTCCCGGGCGAACTGGCCGGTCTGGATCTCGGCGAGGATCCGCTTCATCTCCTCCTTGACCCGGGCGTCGATGACCCGGGGGCCCCGGGTGAGGTCGCCGTACTGGGCCGTGTTGGAGACCGAGTAGCGCATGTTGGCGATGCCGCCCTCGTAGATCAGGTCCACGATCAGCTTGAGCTCGTGGAGGCACTCGAAGTAGGCCATCTCGGGGGCGTACCCGGCCTCCACCAGGGTCTCGTACCCGGCCTGGATGAGGGCCGTGACCCCGCCGCACAGGACGGCCTGCTCGCCGAAGAGGTCGGTTTCCGTCTCCTCCCGGAACGTGGTCTCGATCACCCCGGCCCGGCCGCCGCCGATGGCCGAGGCGTAGGCCAGGGCCACGTCCCGGGTGTTCCCGGCCGGATCCCGGTCCACGGCGATGAGGCAGGGCACGCCCCGGCCCCGCTCGTACTCGGCCCGCACCAGGTGGCCGGGGCCCTTGGGGGCCACCATGAACACGTTCACCCCTTCCGGGGGCACGATCTGGCCGAAATGGATGTTGAACCCGTGGGCGAAGGCCAGGTAGTCGCCCGGCTCCAGGGATCCCGCGATCTGGCTCCGGAACACGTCGCCCTGGAGCTCGTCGGGCAGGAGGATCATGACCACCTGGGCCCTGCGGGCCGCCTCGTCCACCGGCAGCACCTCGAACCCGGCGGCCCGGGCCTTCCGGGCCGAGGCCCCGTCGGGCCTAAGGCCCACCACCACGTTCATGCCCGAATCCCGGAGGTTGTTGGCGTGGGCGTGACCCTGGCTCCCGTACCCGATCACGGCGATCGTCTTGTCCTTGAGAAGCCCGAGGTCCGCGTCCTTGTCGTAGAAGATCTTCATCGCTGCGCTCCTTTCGGAAAGGCTGGAAGGCTAGAAAGCCAGAAGGCTGGAAAGCTGTACCCTAAAGCGCCGTCGCCGGTTCCCCCGCCGCGGTCGGCGGCCGTTTTCGCGTTGTCATCCGCCGTTTTGCATGCCCCTGGGCATGGCCACCTTGCCGGTGCGCACCACCTCCTTGATGCCCAGGGGCCGCAGGAGCTCCAGGACGGCGCGGATCTTGTCCTCGCCGCCCGTCACCTCCACCGTGTAGCTCTTGGGGCTCACGTCCACCACCCGGCCCCGGAAGATCTCCATGAGCCGCAGGATCTCCGGCTTCGTCTCGTCTGTGGCCGTGACCTTCACGAGCACCAGCTCCCGGTCGAGGTACTGGCCCTCCTGGAGGTCGGTCACCTTGAGCACGTTGACGAGTTTTCGAAGCTGCTTGAGGATCTGTTCGATGATCTGGTCGTCCCCCCGGGTCACGATGGTCATCAGGCTCACCGTGGGGTCCTGGGTCTCGGCCACCGAGAGGCTGTCGATGTTGAAGCCTCGGCCGCTGAAGAGCCCTGCCACCCGGGCGAGCACCCCGAACTCGTTCTCCACCAGCACGTTGATGGTATGGCGCATCGAAGCCCTCCGGTCTAGAGCAGGAGCATCTTGGTCAGGGGGGCCCCGGCCGGCACCATGGGGTACACCCCCTCCTCCGGGTCCACGTGGAAATCCATGAGCACGGGACCGGGGTGGGCCAGGGCCTTCTCGATCACCGGCCGGACCTCCTCGGGCCGGGTGGCCCGGAGGCCCAGGGCGCCGTAGGCCTCGGCAAGCTTCACGAAGTCCGGGGCCACCTCCATGCGGGTGTGGGAGTAGCGCCGGTTGTAGAAGAGCTCCTGCCACTGGCGGACCATGCCCAGGAACCCGTTGTTAAGGATCGCCACCTTGACCGGCAGCTTGTACTGCACGGCCGTGGCGAGTTCCTGGATGTTCATCTGGATCGAGCCGTCGCCGGCGATGTCGATCACGATCCGGTCCGGGAACGCGGCCTGGGCGCCGATGGCCGCCGGAAACCCGTAACCCATGGTGCCGAGCCCGCCCGAGGTGAGCCAGCACCGGGGCTCCTCGAGCCGGAAGTACTGGGCCGCCCACATCTGGTTCTGGCCCACCTCGGTCGAGACGATGCACCGGCCGCCCGTGGCCTCGTGGAGCTGCTCCACCACGTACTGGGGCTTGATGACGTCGGGCCCCTGTGCGTAGTCCATCTTGTGGGCCGCGGCCCACACCGCGATCTCGGCGTGCCAGCCGGCCAGGGCCTCGTCGCGGTTCTCCCACTCGGGTCCGTGCACCAGCCCCAGCATCTTCTTGAGCACGTTTTTCGCGTCGCCCACGATCGGGATGTCCACCTGCACGTTCTTGGAGATCGAGGTGGGGTCGATGTCCACGTGGATGATCTTGGCGTTCGGGGCGAACTCGTCGATCTTGCCGGTGACCCGGTCGTCGAACCGGGCCCCCACCGCAAGGAGGAGATCGGCGTGGCTTACGGCCATGTTGGCCCGGTAGGTGCCGTGCATGCCGAGCATCCCGAGAAACAGCGGGTCGCTCCCTGGGAACCCGCCGAGCCCCATCAGGGTGGTCGTGACCGGGAGTCTCAGGCGCCGGGCGAACTCGGTGAGCTCCCGGGCGGCGTTGGAGAGGATCACCCCGCCGCCGGCGTACACCACGGGCCGCCGGGCCTCGTGGATCGCCTTGAGGGCCTTTTTGATCTGGCCCAGGTGGCCCTCGTAGGTGGGGTTGTAGCCGCGGAGTTTCGCCGCCTCCGGGTAGATGTACTCGGTCTTCCCGACGATCACGTCCTTGGGCAGGTCCACCAGGATCGGGCCGGGCCGACCGGAGCGCGCGAGATAGAACGCCTCCTTGATGATCCGCGCGAGATCGCGCACATCCTTGACCAAGTAGTTGTGCTTGGTGCACGGCCGGGTGATGCCGACGATGTCCGCCTCCTGGAACGCGTCGTTCCCGATGAGATGGGTGGGCACCTGGCCCGTGAACACCACCAGGGGCACCGAGTCCATGTACGCGGTGGCGAGCCCGGTCACGGTGTTGGTGGCCCCCGGGCCCGAGGTCACCAGCGCCACCCCCACCTCGCCCGTGGCCCGGGCGTACCCGTCCGCCGCGTGCACGGCGGCCTGCTCGTGGCGCACCAGGATGTGGCGGATGTCGGAGTCGTAGAGCACGTCGTAGATGTTGAGCACCACGCCGCCGGGATACCCGAAGATCGTGTGCACGCCCTCCTTGCGCAGGCTCTCCACGAAAATCTCGGCTCCGGTCAGTTCCACGGCTACCTCCTTTTCAGGTGCCAGAATTCGGAGGACAGATGCCAGGGAGCGGCCGCCCCCCCGGGCTTCCGGCGATGGCCCCGGAGGCCCCATTCCTCCCCGGCTGATGTGCCAACGGCCGGCCCGTGGGGGGCCGGCCGCCGGCGGATCCTCGAGAGATGCGATGGGTCAGCCCTGCAGCACGGCCCCGGTGTTGGCCGAGGTTACGAGTCGGGAGTACCGAAGGAGCCAGCCCGAGGAGACCTTGGGCTCCGGGGCCACCCACCGGCTCCGGCGCGCCTCGAGGGTGGCCGGGTCCACGCGCAGGTCGAGCCGGCGGGCCGGAATGTCGAGCTCCACCTCATCGCCGTCCTCCACCAGGGCGATGGGGCCGCCCGCCGCCGCCTCGGGGCTCACGTGGCCCACGCAGGGGCCCCGGGTGCCGCCGCTGAACCGGCCGTCGGTCACCAGGGCCACGCTGTCCCCGAGGCCCATACCCATGAGGGCCGCCGTGGGGGCGAGCATCTCCCGCATGCCGGGCCCGCCCCGGGGGCCCTCGTACCGGATCACCACCACGGTGCCGGGCCGGATCTCGCCGCCCATGATCGCGGCCATGGCGGCCTCCTCCGAGTCGAAGCACCGGGCCTTGCCCACGAACCGCATCATGGCCGCGCTCACCCCCGACTGCTTCACCACGGCCCCGTCCGGGGCGAGTGTGCCCCGGAGCACGGCGATGCCCCCCTCCGGCCGCACCGGCGCCTCCACCGGGCGGATCACCTCCTCGTCGAGCCAGTCCACGGCGGCGGCCACCTGCTTCACAGGCGCGCCGTTCACCGAGGGCCCCTCGGCGAGGCGGTCCACCAACCGGCGCAGCACGGCCTTCACCCCGCCGGCCGCGTCTAGGTCCTCCATGAAGTGGTCGCCGGCCGGCCGCAGCGAGCACAGTTGGGGCGTTTCGCGGCTCAGCTCATCGAACCGCTCTAGGGGCAGGTCCACCCCGGCCTCCCGGGCGATGGCGCACAGGTGGAGCACCGAGTTCGTGCTCCCGCCGAGCGCCAGATCGAGCCGGATCGCGTTGTCGAAGGCCCCCGGGGTCAGGATATCCCGGGGCCGGATCCCCTCGCGCACCAGGTCCACGATCCGCTGGCCGCTCAGGTAGGCGAGGTGGCGCTTTTTCGCGCTCACCGCAAGCGCCGTGCCGCAGTCGGTGAGGCTCATCCCCAGGGCCTCGGTCAGGCAGGCCATGGTGTTGGCCGTGTAGAGCCCCTGGCACGACCCGCACCCCGGGCAGGCCTCCTGCTCGCAGGCCTCGAGCTCCTCAGCGCCGATCTCGCCGGCCTGGTGCCGGGCCATGGCCTCGAAGGTGTCGCGCACGAAGCTCAGGCGCCGGCCCCGGTGGCGGCCCGCCATCATGGGCCCCGCCGTGACCACGATCGAGGGCACGTTCAGCCGGGCTGCGGCCATGAGCATCCCGGGGGTGATCTTGTCGCAGTTCGTGAGGAGCACGATCCCGTCGAGGCTGTGGGCCTCGACCACGCTCTCGATCATGTCGGCGATGAGCTCCCGGCTGGGCAGGCTGTAGTGCATGCCCCGGTGGCCCATGGCGATGCCGTCGCAGATGCCGGGCACGCCGAACAGGAAGGGGTACCCACCCCCGGCGTGGACCCCCTTTTCCGCGAACCGCTCGAGGTCGCGCATGCCCACGTGGCCCGCGATGAGGTCGGTGAAGCTCGAGGCGATGCCGATCAGGGGCTTGCCCATCTCCCGCCGGGGCATCCCGGTCGCCGAAAGGAGGGCCCGGTGGGGGGCCCGCTCGAGGCCCTGGGTGATCTTCTCGCTGCGCAACGGGGGTTACTCCTTCACGAGCCCACCTCGGGGTGGGCCTTGCGGTAGGCCAGGATCATGCGGGCCATCCGGTCCTTGCCCGCGAGTTTCAGCTTTTGGATCTTTTTTCGTTCCATTTCCTCTTCGGGGGTGAGATGGGGCCGGCGGTTCAGTTCCTCCAAAATCCGCTCATAGCGCTGATGGGCCTCCATCTCCCGCCGAAACTCCTCGCTTTCCTTCATCAGGATCTTGGCGATCGCTTCGTCCCGCGGTTCCATCCTCCCTCCTGCGGTGGTGGCTGACCGGGTTTGCCGCCCGGTCGGCGTGGGACAGGAACCGCATCCTACGGCCCGGAAACCGCGCTGTCAACGCATCCGCTCGGATTCCCAACAGTTTTGAAGTATTACGAAAAAGGTTTTCGGTTGGGCAAACCCAAAGGGGGGTCGTCCGTCTCCGGCCGCCGGCCGTGGCACGCCCCCGGGCTCTTGGCGTGCCCGCTCGGAGACCGTGGACCGGGGTCTGCCGCTTGACCCCCCTTCTCGGCTTGTACTATTCACCGCCTACGGCGCCCCTTTGGGGCGCGATCTCCGCGATGGGAAAGGAGCCCTCCCGGCCATGGAACGGTTCGACTTCGTGGTGCTCGGCAGCGGCATCGGAGGCCTCACGTTCGCGCTCGACGCGGCCGAGGCGGGAACCGTGGCCGTGGTCACAAAAAAGGAACGAAGCGAGTCCAACACGAACTACGCCCAGGGGGGCATCGCCGCGGTGCTCGACCCCACGGACTCGTTCGAAGCCCATGTGGCCGACACCCTGGAGGCCGGGGCCGGCCTGTGCCACCGTGATGTGGTGGAACGGGTAGTGCGGGAGGCTCCGGAGCACATCCGGCGGCTGGCCCGGTGGGGCGTGGAGTTCACGCCGTCGGATCGGCCCGGGGTGCCCTACGACCTCGGCCAGGAGGGGGGGCACTCCCACCGCCGGATCGTCCACGTCCGGGACATGACCGGCCGGGAGGTGGAGCAGGCCCTTCTGCGCCGGGCCCGGGAGCGGGGGAACATCCGGTTTTTCGAGGACCACTTCGCCGTGGACCTCATCCGCGACCGCGCCGGCCGGTGCGCCGGGGTGCACGTGCTCGGGCCCGACGGCCGGATCGAGGCGTTCCTGGCGCCCGTCACGTGCCTCGCCACGGGCGGGGCCGGCAAGGTGTATCTCTACACCTCGAACCCCGACATCGCCTCGGGCGACGGGCTGGCCATGGCCTACCGGGCCGGGGCGAGCCTGGCGAACCTGGAGTTCATGCAGTTCCACCCCACCTGCCTCTACCACCCGTTCGCGAAAAACTTCCTGATCAGCGAGGCGGTGCGGGGGGAAGGGGGGATCTTGCGGCTTCAGACGGGGGAGACCTTCATGGAGCGGTACCACCCCCGGGGATGCCTGGCACCCCGGGACGTGGTGGCCCGGGCCATCGATGCGGAGATGAAGCGCACCGGCCACGAGCACGTGCTCCTCGACATCACCCACCGGGACCCGGAGTTCGTGCGCACCCGGTTCCCCGGCATCTACGCCACCTGCCTTCAGTTCGGGATCGACATCACCCGCGAGCCCATCCCGGTGGTGCCGGCGGCCCACTACCTCTGCGGCGGGGTCCTGGTGGACGCCGAAGGGCGCACCGATGTGCCGGGCCTCTACGCCGTGGGGGAGGTGGCCTGCACCGGACTCCACGGCGCAAACCGCCTGGCCTCAAACAGTCTTCTCGAGGCCCTGGTGTACGCGGCGGCCGCGGCCCGCAGCGCGGCCGACCACGCCCGGGGCGCCCCGGCGCCGGAAGATCCGCCTCCGTGGGAGGAGGGGGGCACCCGGGAACCCGACGAGGACGTGGTGGTCACCCAGAACTGGGACGAGATCCGGCGCACCATGTGGAACTATGTGGGCATCGTGCGCACCGACCGGCGGCTGGCCCGGGCCCGGCGCCGGATCGACCTCATCCACGAGGAGGTGCGGGACCACGTGCGGCGCTACCGGCCGTCGCCTGACCTGCTAGAACTCAGGAATCTCGCGCTGGTGGCCGATCTGATGGTTCGGTGCGCCGCCCACCGTCGGGAGAGTCGTGGGCTTCACTTCAACGCCGACCACCCCGAACCCCGGGAGGAGTGGTGCAGGGACACCGTGATCCGGAGCGCTTCGTGGTGAACCCTAGGCCCTTTCCGGAAACCGTGCTCGTCGTGGACGACACCGAGTTCATGGCCCGGGTGTTGGCCGACATGCTGGAGGCGGAGGGGTACCGGGTGGCCGTGGCTCGGGACGGCCCCGAGGCCCTGGAGATCTACGAGCGGGATCTCCCCGACCTCGTCACCCTCGACCTCGTGATGCCGGGGATGGACGGCCTGGCGGTGCTCCGGCGCCTCAAGGAAATCGACCCGGCCTGCCGCGTCGTGATGGTCTCCGCCGTGGGGCACGAGGCCAAGGTGCTCGAGGCGATCCAGCTCGGGGCCCGAAACTACGTGCTCAAGCCGGTGGACAAGGACAAGCTCCTGGCCACCGTGCGAAAGACGCTCGATGAGTATTGAGTCCGCTGGAAGGCTGGGAAGCTGGGAGGCTAAAGGCTAGAAACCCTTCCTCGCCGCGGAGAGCGACCCGAGGGCTCCAGATGTGGCGGGGGACCGCGTCCGTCACCCGGGGGGTTCCTTTTCGGCTTTCCAGCGTTCTAGCCTTCCAGCCGAAAGCACAGGAAACCGTATGCCCGAGCCGATCCGGATCGATTCGCGGGAGGGGCGGATCTACCTCACCGTGCCCCGGAACCCCGGACCCCTTTCGGAGGTGGTTCGCCGGGTTCGCGAGGAACTGCCGGGGGTGCCGGTGGACTGGGTCGCGGTGCGGGAAGCCTACCGGTTCGGCCGGGGCCGGGCGTTCCCGGTGGCCCGCCGGTCGGCCGAGGCGTTCCGGTCGGAAAAGGCCAAGGTCCGGTTCTCCGAGGACGAGCTCACCGCGTACCTGGTGCTCTACCCCCCCAAGGGGCGGGGGGAGCGGCTGACGGAGGCGGAGATCTTGGAACTCGTCCGGGCCTACGGGGTACCCGACGAGGTCCTGGACCTCGATGCCCTCCGGCGCGCCGTGCTGCGCCGCAGCTACCTCGAACCCGAGCCCGTGGCCCAAGGGCGGCCCCCCCGCAACGGGGAGCCGGCCCGGGTGGAGTGGGCGGGCGGGGCGCCCACCGACCCCGAGGCGTTCCTGGCGGCCCTGACGGCCGGCGCCCTGCCCGAGGAGCCACGCCTCCTGGTCGTGGAACCGGGCCAACCGGCCGGCACGTATCACCCCCCGGGCAAGGGGACCCCGGGGATCACGGCCCGCGGTGACCCCATCCCGCCGCGGGCGGGGGACGACCCCGTCCGGCTCGGGCCGGGGCTCGGGCTCGCCCCCGACGGCCGCACCGTGGTGGCCCAGCGGGCTGGCCAGATCCGGTTCGCCGACCCGGAAGGGACCCGCGCGTACCTGATGCCGGTGGTGCGTGTGGGTTCGGCACAGGACCTCCGGCGCTGGAAGGACGGGGTGGTCCCGGCCACCGTGGTGGTGGAGGGGGACCTGGAAGCCCCGTTTCCCGTGCGGGTGTTGGGCGATCTGGAGGTGCGGGGCAGCCTGATCCGGTCGCCGGTCGAGGTGATGGGGAGCCTGTTCGTTGCCGGCGGGGTGATCCACACCCGCACCGTGCCCCTTCGGGTGGGGGGGGTGGTCTCGGCGGAGTTCTACGAGCGGGCCCACGTGTTCGCCACCCTGATCCACGTGCGCCGCTACACCATGAAGGGGCGGCTGTCGGCCCTGGAGACGGTGTGGGTAGACCCGGGGGGGGCCTGCCGGGGCGGCCGGATCGAGGCCGGCCACCGGATTCGGGGAGGAGAACTGGGGAGCACCAACGCGCTCGCCACCGAGGTTGAGGTGGGGCGGGTGCGGGTCGTGGATCCGTTCCGATCGGCGTTTGCCGGTTGGGCAGAGATGCTGGAACAGGCGCCTGGGGAGGGCGAAGGCGCCTCCACCCTCCGGAAGATGGCCGCCCGGTGGAGAGAGCGGGCCGAGTCCATTCCCGACCCCGACGTCCTGAGGGCCCGGGTCGAGGCCGAAAGGGTGCACCCCGGCGTGACCGTGTGGCTCGGCACCGCCTCCCGGAAGATCGAAGCCGCCGTGGGTCCCGTGGAGTTTTCGTTCGAGCGTTTCGGACACCAGGGCCGGGTGGCCATGCAGCGGAAGGGGTGATCAGGCGGCCACGATCTCGACCAGGCGCTCCAACACCGGCGGGGCGACCTCGGCGAACCGGACCACGACCCGCCACCCCGCGGCCGCGGGCCGCCGGGCGCCCACCATGCCCGACACGCGGACCCGGGACGCTCCCCGCCGGAGCACCACCCTTCCCCTCCCCCCGGATCGGGGCTCCAACGGGCTCCAGAACACGGCACCCGCCGGGCCCACAACCTCCGCCACCACGACCTGGGGCACTCCGTCGTCCGGGGCCCACAGCACCGTGTGGGGCCCCGGCGGCGTGCCGGCCGGCGGGCCGTATTCCTGGCACAGAACCTCCTCCAGGCGGTCGAACGCAACGCAACGGACCCAGCGGGGGAAGAGCCCCGCATCCCACACCGGGAACGCCTGGACCGGAAACAGGGCGATCACCCGGGCCCCCGGCTCGGGGTCGGCCATGGCCCCCACCAGGGTCCAGGTGAGCTCCCTCGCGCCTCCGTTCAGGACCACCAATCCCGCTCCCTCCCCGGGCAGGGCCGCCGGACGGAGCGGAACCGCGATCACCCGCCAACGCAGCAGAAACGCCGCAAGCCGAACGGAGCCCTCGGCGTCGAATCCCACCAGATGGGCAAGCTCCATAAACAGGCCTCGATCCCCCCGAGCGAACCGCGCCGACGATTGGAACCCTACCGGAGATCGCGGCCCGCGCAAGGGCGGGTGAGCGGCCGGGGAGGGAGCCGGGCCCCCAGGTCGGGCGACCGCCGACGCCGGCCCCTCGGAGTTGTCAGCCGCCTAGCCGCCCGGCCGCCTCGCCGCCCAGCAACTCTCGCACCGCGTCCACCACCTGGCCGACGGACACCGGTTTTCCGAGGATCCGGGCGGTAGGAACGGCGGCCCTCACCCTCTCCCGGTCCCACGGTCCGGCCAGGGCCAGCACGAACAGGCCCGCCCGGGCCGCGAGGTTCCCGAGAGCTTCCAGGTTGGCCCCGGAAATTCCGGCCGCGTCCACCAGGATGCCGCGAAACCGGCCCGGCCAGCGCCAGAGGGCCTCGCGCAGGTCCTCGAGCCGGTCCACCCCGTAGACATCCACTCCGGCCTCGCGCAGCTCGGCGTACAGGAAGGCCCGGCTCGGCCACTCGACGGAAAAAAGGATGACCCCCTGGCCTTTTTTCCCGGGAGGCGGTAACCTCTCCGCCCCGTCCTTCATCGAAGGGAGTGATCCATCCACCATGGCAGATAGGAGAGAACGATGATCGAGGTCACCGACACCGCGAGGGAAAAGCTCAAGGAATCCCTCCAGGAGCACGGCGAGAACCCCGCCGTGCGCATCTACATCTCGGGAATGGGGTGAGGCGGGCCCTCCTGGGGCCTGGCTCTGGATGAGCCCAAAGACGACGACACCGTGCAGGCTGAGGACGGGTTCCGCCTCGTGATGAACCAGTCGCTGCTCGCCCAGGTGGGCGGCGTGCGGGTCGACTACCTTTCGGGGCCCCTGCGCCGGGGCTTCGTGGTGAAGGCCCAGTCCCAGGGCGGGGCCGACTGCTCCTCGGGGTGCTCCGGCTGCTGAGCCGACCCGGCACCCTCGAAGGGAACCCTGAACCCCCGGGGCCGGCCCATTGCCGGCCCCGGGGGTTTTTCTTCACGGATCTTCCCCTAGGCGCCTTCTTCGGGTTGCCGGGATGCCGCGCCGGGGGCCGACTCGGCGCCCAAGCCGAACCCGGTAAAGCGCCGTCGTTTCCGGGTTTCGAGCGTCTCCGCCCGCCCAGTCTGCCCACCCCAAAAGACTACTTGCCGAGGAGGAAAGGGGGCACCGGCGGGCTTGGTTCCACCGGCACCAGCCATCCGGCGGCGAGGCACGCGGCTCCGGCTGCCAGGATGACCCAGGCCAGGGTCCGCTGGGCCCTGCCATGCCCTGGCCGGTCTTCTTTCTCCCATATCCACAGGAACGCGGCCAGGGCCACGAGCACCGCTCCCAGGGCCCACAGGGCGTAGCGCACCCCCTCGCTCACGGTTCGCGCCTCCGGAGGAGCACGACCCGGGGCCCCTTGCCGTACTCCCGCCGGCCGGCCGGCTCGAGGCCCAGGGCGGAGCCCCAGGTCTCGATCTCCTCGGCCGCGTAGGTCCGGCCCCGCTCGGTGGCCACCAGCATGTGGACCCCGAACAGGGCCGCAAACGGGGGCGCCGTGCGGTCCGGCTCCAGGAAGTGGTCGTGGACGGCCACGCAGCCCCCGGGGCGGAGCGCATCCCGGATGCGGACGAGAAGCGCCCGAACCTCGTCCTCCCCCAGCATGTGCAGGATCTGGCTCGCCCACACCGCGTCGTACGGCCCCCCCAGGGGATCGCGCAGGAAGTCCCCCTCGAGGAACGTGATCCGGTCGGCCCCGGGTTTGCCCGCCACGAACTCCCGGGCGATCCGGGAGGTGGGCGGGAGGTCGAAGTGATACGCCCGGAGCCCGGGCCAGCGGTTCACAAACGCCAGGCAGTAGTTTCCGGGGCCGGCCCCCAGATCGAGAAGGGTTTTCGCCCCGTCCAGGGGCAGGAGTTCGGCGACCCGCGGGGCGATGTCGCGGGTGATGTTCTCCATGCCCAGGATGAAGTGGCGAAGTCCCTCCTCGGAGGAAGGCAACTGCTGGGTTTTTCGCCGGAGGGCCGGCCGGCCCGTGCGCCAGGTGCGCTCGAGCCCCTCCCAGTCCTCCCAGGTGTTGTGGAGGTGCCGCAGGATCTCGCCCCGGTAGTCCGGGGAGCCCCGGGCGAGCCACCGAGCGGCCGGGGGCGCCAGGCCGTACCGGTCCCCGGCCTTGGTCAGGAGCCCCATGCCCACCAGGGCGTTCAGGCAGATCTCGGTGGCCCGGGAATCGAGCGCGAGCTTCTCGGCCGCCTCGGCCGCGGTGAGGGGGGCCCCGGCCAGGGCGTCGAACACCCCCACGTCGAGGGCCACCAAAAGGAGCTTGGCCGGCTGAAATCCGGCGGCCAGGTTCCGAAGTTCTTGAAACTCCATCGTCTTTTGCCTCCTCGATGTCTATCGCCACGGCCTACGGCGGAGGAAGGCCCCTTGCCCCGCCCGCCAGCGCATGCTCCGGCGCTTACGCGTGTCAGCGGGTCGCGAACGGGCCGCGCTGCGCGGCCTACGGCAGCTTCC
>NZ_BAAHXI010000061.1:0-24055 GCF_054656955.1 Deferrisoma palaeochoriense | reverse complement strand
GCCGGGTGGGTGTCTGTTGGAACGCAACTTGGTATCAGGGTAGGCCGAAAAGGGGCAAAATCTCCTCGAGCCGCGACACCACGTGGTCCGGACCGGCCCGGCGGATGGCGGCTTCCGGGCTTTCCCCCCCGAGCACGATGGCGACCCGGAGGCCCGCGGTCCGGGCCGCCCCGACGTCCGAGAGGCTGTCGCCCACCATCAGGCTCTCGTCCGGTGCGCAGCCGAGGGCTTCGAGGGCCCGCAGAAGGCCCTCGGGAGAGGGCTTCAGGTCGGTGACGTCGTTTCGGGTGACGACCACGGGCAGCAGTTCCCCGATGCCCAAGCGGGCCAGAACCCGGGCCACGGCCAGGCGGCCGACGTTGGTGGCGAGGGCGCGGGGGATCCCGCCGCGGGCGAGGGTGGAGAGCACCCTCTCGGCCCCGGGCCGGAGACTCCAGCGGCTTGCGGCGTCGAGGTCGTAGTGGTCGTAGATCGGGGCCAGGGCCCGGACCAACCGGCCCCGTGCGTCGGCGTCGGGAGCCCGGCGCCGGCCCTCGCGCAGAATGCCCGCGTAGTTGAGCCCCTCGAACGCCTCCGGCGCGCAGCCGAGCACGGCGGCCGCGGCCTCGCGAAGCCGAGCCTCGGCCTCCTCGAGGTTCCACTGGAAATCGACCAGGGTTCCTTCCAGATCGAACAGGGCGCACCGGAGCATGTGTTCTCCTTTTGCTGAGGCCAACGAGGGACCTAGGGCGCGGGCGGGGGGCTGGCTCCCGGCCGGGCGCGAGTGCAGCAATCGACCGCCGCGCCGTTTCATGCCGTCGTGAGCCCGGTGTGACAGGGCCCCCGGGCTTTCCAAGTAACTTCGGTCGCCGGTCGGCGGTCCCTTGGGCCCAGGCGCGGCGGCCGCCCCTGTGGCCGAAACCGAGAAGGTATTGCCCTTGCGAGCTGGCCGCCCAGCGGCCTACGGAGCTTCCAACTCCAGCATCGGCCCCTGGGGGCCCGGCCCCGTGACCCGGCCGGGGAGGTCGTCGATCCGCCGAGTCCCGGCGTACCACATAGCGGTGCGCAGTTCCCGGGTGAGCCGCTCCACCTCGGCAACGACGCGCTCGGCAGACTCCCACCCCCAGCGCAGGAACGGCAGGGCCATGCCCGCCGCCCGGGCGCCCAGGGCGAGGGCCTTGGCGATCTCCACCCCGTTCCGGATGCCGCCCGAGGCGATGACAGGGACGTGGGGCGGCAGGAGCCGAAGGGCGTCGGTGAGCACCTCCGCCGTGGGCCGCCCGATTTCGGAGAGGGCCGGCGTGGGACGGGGCGACCCGGCGAGTTTCTCCACCAAGGCCCAGTTGGTGCCGCCGGCCCCGCCGGTTTCCACCGCTCCCAAGGGGATGTCGCGGATTCTTTCCAGAAAGAGCCGGGGGAGCCCGAACCCCACCCCCTTCACCACCACCGGCACCGGAAACCCGTTGCACAGGGCCGCCAGCCGGTCCAGGAGGCCCGTGAAGTCGAGGTCGCCGTTCGGCTGGAGCGCCTCGTGGAGGGGGTTCACGTAGAGGGAGAGGGCGTCGGCTTCGATGAGTTCCACCGCGCGCAGGCAGTCGTTGGCCGTGAGCCCGTGGTTGAGATGCACGAGCCCAAGGTTCGCGACGAGGAGGGGGAGCTTGGGGGCAACCCGGCGCACCCGATACGAGGAAAGGAGTTCCGGGTACTCGAGCAGAAGGCGCTGGGACCCCACGGCCATTCCCAGACCCGCCGCCTCGGCCGCCACGGCCAGGTTGCGGTTGACCCGCTCGGACGCTTTGCCACCCCCGGTCATCGCCGAGATCAGGATCGGCGCCGACAACGTCGTTCCCAGGAGTGGGCACGAGATCTCCGTGTCCGAAAACCGGAACTCCGGAAACCCCGCGACGAGGCGCCAGCGTTCGAGCCCGTTACGCAGCGGCCCCTCCACCTCACCGGCGAGACAGGCCTCCAGGTGCCGATCCTTGGCGGCAGAGGGGTCGGGTTTCGGGCTCAGGCTTCGGAGAACCACACCACCACCTCGTCGCCGTCGCGAAGACCCAGGCGGTCGCGCAACCGGTCGGCCGCGATGATCTCCACCAGGTCCTCCGGGTAGGAGGGAACGTGGGGCACGACGACCACGGCCGCGATGCCCTCCGGCAGGGTCACGGGGTGGACCGCGGCCGAACAGAACGAAGGGTCCGCAGGCTCCAGAAGGAACCCGGGGACCCTTCGGATCCGCCGCCAGCGGGCGAGGGAGGCCTCATCCCGGAGCTTGAGGTTCAGGGTGCCGGGGAACGGCCGGAACCCGGCCGCCCGTTCGAGTTGTTCCACCACCCACGGGAGCCCCACGAACCCCCCCGCCTCCCCCCGCCCGGCGGAAACCACCCCCAAGATCGTTGTGGATCGGGTCAAAATTTGGCCCCTTAGTGGGGGTAAGCGACGTCCGGGCCCGGGATCGGTTCGCCGAGCCGGTGACTCCGGTGGCCATACCGGATCACCGGGGTTCCGCCGGGCGCGTCCCACGCCGTGACGACGCCGAGGATGAGGTCGTGGCTCCCGCAGGGGGTGATGCCCACCACCCGGCATTCGTAGTGGGCCGCGGCGCCCTTGATCCGGGGACTCTCAACGGTTCGGGGATCCGTGAACTCGAGCCCCAGTTTGGAGAGCTTGTCGGGGTCCGACCCCGACAGGGTGCCCGCCGCAAGCGCGGCCCGGTCCTGGGCCTCGTCCACGAGGTTGAGGGTGAACTCCCGGGCCGTCGTCACCAACCGGTGGGCGGTGGTGCCGGGGCGGAGATACACCGCGGCCATCACCGGTTCGTACGAAACCCACATGGTGGTCACGGCGACAACGTCGGTTTCCCCGCCGGCGCGCACGCACAGGAGGAGCTCGGGGCAGGGCAGGCTCGACAACAGGGTTGTGCGGTCTTCTGCGGACATGGGAATTCCTCCTCAGGGGGCGCCGGGGGGAAGCCGCCGGCGGGCGGCTTCCCCCCAGGCGCGGACTTCAGGCCGTCGTCTGGGCCTTCTGCACGGGCACCCCGGCCAGGAGGCGCCCCACGATCGCGTCCAGGGCGGACTTGGGCCTCTCCTTGGTCACGGCCTCGGCTTGCTTTTGCGACCACACGGTCTCGGGCCGGGCCTGGAGGATCACGATGTTTTCCGGGAAGGGAAGGTCCGCGTCCACGGCCCACTCCACGTCCATGGGCCGGCCGTAGTGCTTCTCGATCCGCCGGGCCAGTTGGGTGAGTTCCCGGATCTCGTCGTCGGTGAGGGAGGGCTTGTTGTGGTCCTCCTCCGGTACGGGCAGGAACTCGACCCGCCCGGTGGCCGGGTTCAAGAGGTAAGCGGCGGGCTTCGGCACGACGGTACGCCGGATCACGTCGAAGGTGACCTTGTCCACCAGGAAATCGTCGGGGGTGACGTCGCCCGACACGACCCCCTCCCCGAAGCCCCAGGCCGAGTTGA
The DNA here is from genome assembly GCF_054656955.1 of Deferrisoma palaeochoriense. Lineage (NCBI taxonomy): Bacteria > Pseudomonadati > Thermodesulfobacteriota > Deferrisomatia > Deferrisomatales > Deferrisomataceae > Deferrisoma > Deferrisoma palaeochoriense. The sequence continues at coordinate 20,609 of NZ_BAAHXI010000061.1, read as the reverse complement.
TCGCCACCTTGGACCGGTCTCCGTTCAGGGGGTTCAGGGTGAAGAGCACCCCGGAGGCCCGCGAGCGCACCATCTTCTGGATCCCCACCGAGATCCGGACGTTTTCGTGGGTGAACCCCTTCTCCTCCCGGTAGGCGATGACCCGGTCGCTAAACAGGCTCGCCCAGCACCGCTTGACCTTGTCCACCACCTCGTCCTCGCCCCGGACCCAGAGGTAGGTGTCCTGCTGGCCGGCGAACGAGGCGTCGGCCATGTCCTCCAGGGTCGCGCTGGAGCGCACCGCCACCGGTAGGTCCTCGACCCCGCACCGGTCACAGAGTTCCCGGTACGCCGTGCGGATGGCCCGCTCCACCTCGGCGGGGATCGGCGCGGCGAGGACCATCTGCCGGGTCTCCTCCCCCACCTCGTGGATGGGGACGCCGTCGCGGATCCGGCGCAGTACCTTGCAGATCGGGTCCTTGATCCCGGCCACGGTCAGGAAGTGGTGGTACGCCTCCGTGGTCACAGCGAACCCGGGCGGCACCCGGATCTCGGCGGCCAGGAGCTCGCCGAGGCTTGCGCATTTCCCCCCCACCAGCGCCGTGTGGTCTTTTCGGCACTCCTCGAACCAGGCGATGTCTTTGCGCTCCATCTCACCCCTCCAGAATGGTTACGACCCCGGTGCCGCCGTCCACCCGGACCTTCTGGCCGGTGCGGAGCACCTGGGTCCCGTTGCCCGTGCCCACCACAGCCGGCAGGCCGTACTCGCGGCACACGATGGCCGCGTGGCACATGACCCCGCCCACGTCGGTCACGGCCGCCTTGATCTTGGTGAACGCCGGCGCCCAGCTCGGGCTGGTGGTGGGGCACACCAGGATCTCGCCCTGCTTGAGATCCGAAAGCTCGCCCACCGTCCGACACACCCGCACCGGCCCCTCGACCACCCCCGGGCTTCCGGCGAACCCGGTGAGTTCCGTGATCGGGCCCTCGCCGGCCTCCTTGCCCTTGGTCCAGGCGGCCATGCTCTCGCTCGTGATGCCCCACAGCATGATCGTGAAGGGCTCGGTGATCGTCGCCGGCACGGTGCCCAGGGCCGGGGGCGCGGTCCACTGCTTGAACTTCTCCATCACCTGCTTGCGCCAGGCGATCTCCGGGCCCCAGTGGAGCTTGCCCATGGGCTTGACGCCGGTGGCCCAGGCGGTCACGAGGTCCCACAGGGCCTGGCGGATCTCGTGGCGGTTCAGAAGCCAGATGTCCTCCACGTCGTCCCAGAACCCCGCCGCCACGAACCGGCGGGAGACCTCGCGCATCTTGTTCCAGAAGATGGAGTGGAACCAGTGCTCCACGTAGAACATGTGGTTTTCCACGTAGGGGAACACCATCTGGGCCGTGGCCAGGAGCTGGTCGAAGGTCTGCTTGTCCTCCTCGGAGGGCAGGAGGTCGCGGTACTCGTTGATGATGCGGTCGCGTTCCCTCTTGAGTTCGCCCAGGGGCCGCTCCAGCGACTCGCCCCGCTTGAGCTTCTGGATGTACATCCGGATCGAGGTCAGGGGGATCTCCAGCTCGTCGATCCAGGCCGGATCGTGGTGGAACCATCCGGTGCCGGTGGAGATGTAGAACCACGGGTACTTGGCCTTCTCGAACCGCTGCTCCCACAGCCGGCCGTCGCTCGTCTGCTGGAGCGCGTCGAACAGCTCCTGCACCGGCCGTTCCCTGAGGATCTCGTCCTCGATGCCCAGTTCGCAGGCCATCTTGGCCAGAGCTTTCAGCTCCTCATCCGGCTGGTAGAGGATCACCTCGATCCCGCTCACCATCTGGGTGATCCGCTGGAGCGGAATGTCGGGGAACGCCTTCTGGCAGAAGTCCACGAGCGTCACGTACGCCGCATACCCGAGGTTCAGGAACTCGAAATGGTACTGCCAGGCGAGGATCCCCAGGTTGATCAGCCGGTCGTAGGCCGTGAGGAGCTTGTAGCCGCTGCTTTGCCCCTCCCCCGCGAAGACGACCGACTCGTCCTCCCGTTCGGGCAGTTCCGGGATCACGAGGGCGTCCAGTTCCTCGATCACCCCCTTCATCTTGGTTTCCCACTTGGCGTAGAGCTCGTCCCAGTTTTGGTAGTAGTACCCGGCCCGTTTCATGAAGGCCTCGACCCGTTCGGGGATCTGGGAGGGGTCGGGCACCGGCACCGGGGAGATGTACACCCGGCCGTTGACCACCCGGTGGTCGATGCCGAGGGCCGGGGGCACGATGAAGATCCGGGTGTTGTACTGGGAGAGCGCCAGGTACCAGGCCTCGTCCCAGATGATGTCAAAGGGATACAGGGGCTCCGGGTAGTGGAGCGCGTCGCAGAACCAGACCGTGGACTCCTCGTAGCGTTTGCGCTCGGGGTCGTCGGCCCGGAACCGGTAGTGGTACGGGTACATCCGCTCCCAGCCCTCGGTGCCGGGGATGGTGGGGAGTTCGTGGGGGCTCGGAAAACCGCTGCCGTTCGCCATGGGGGCCTCCTTTCGTGGGATGAGGCAAGGGTGCCGGTCCGATTCGGGACTAGCCCCTGCAGGGTTTGTGCCAAACACGGTGTTTGTTGATTCGTGCGGGCATAATGTGGCTTGCGGGCGGTAGAAAAGCGGAAAAAGCGTCCCGCATGCCGCATTGCGTGGTGCGTGCCGATGTGCCGCAAGAACAGGGTTTGGAAATGCGCCGCCGCTGTCGCAGCCGCGGCGAGGGGCCTTTGCCGTGAACGGGGGACGGGGTTCTGCTATGCTCGCCCGCCGGTTTCGCCGTCATCCCCCGAGGCGTCGAGGGGTGTGCCGACCCCGATTGCCGAGCCCAGAGAACGGAAAGCCCATCCCCGTGACCGAACCGTTTCGCCCCTGTTTCTCGCTTTTGGCCACGGACCCCACCGGAGCCCGGAGGGGCCGGCTGCACCTGGCCCACGGCACCGTGGAGACGCCGGCGTTCATGCCGGTGGGCACCCAGGCCACGGTGAAGGCGATGACCCCCGAGGAGCTTGAGGCCCTGGGGGCCGAGATCATCCTGGGGAACACGTATCACCTGTATCTGCGGCCCGGGTGCGAGGTGATCCGTGCGTTCGGGGGGCTCCACCGGTTCATGCACTGGGACCGGCCGATCCTCACCGACTCCGGCGGGTTCCAGGTGTTCAGCCTCGGCCCGTTGCGGAAGGTGCGGGAGGAGGGGGTGGAGTTCCAGAGCCACCTGGACGGGAGCCGCCACCTCCTGACCCCGGAGAAGGTGGTGGAGATCCAGGAGGTGTTGGGTTCCGACGTGATGATGGTGCTCGACGAGTGCCCGCCCCACACGGCCGAGCGGCCGTACCTGGAGGAGAGCCTCGCGCGGACCCACCGGTGGGCCGAGCGTTCCCTCGGGGCCCGCACCCGGCCGGAACTGGCCCTGTTCGCGATCCTCCAAGGGGGCGTGGATCCGGAACTGCGCCGCCGGTCCGCCGAGTTCCTGCGGGAGCTGCCGTTTGAGGGGTACGCCCTGGGGGGGCTTTCGGTGGGGGAGGGGCAGGAGCTCATGCTCCGCACCGTCGAGGCGACCACCCCGTTCCTGCCGCCGGACAAGCCTCGGTACCTGATGGGGGTGGGCACCCCCGAGGATATCGTGGAGGCGGTGGCCCGGGGCGTGGATCTCTTCGACTGCGTCTTGCCCACCCGAACTGCCCGAAACGGTTTGCTCTTTACTTCACGAGGTCGGCTTGTTATAAAGCACGCTCGTTTCGAGCGGGACCCGCGCCCGCCCGATGAGACCTGTGGCTGCTACACCTGCCGGAACTACTCCCGGGCCTACCTGAGGCACCTCTACAAGTCCCGAGAAATCCTGGCCTCGCGGCTGAACACCCTCCACAACCTCCACTTTTATCTGGATCTGATGCGCCGGATCCGGGAGGCCATCGAGGAGGGCTCGTTCGCGCGCTTTCGCGAGGCGTTCCGGGAGGCGTGGGCCCGGCGCGACGCTTCCGAACAACTTGCGTAGTCCAACAAGGAGAATCGTCGAGATGGATTTTCTGTTTCCCGCGACCGCGTTTGCCATGGGGGGCCAGGGGCAGGGGGCCGGGGGCCAGGGCAACCCCATCGTGAGCCTCCTCCCGCTGATCCTCATGTTCGTGATCTTCTACGTGCTCCTGATCCGGCCCCAGCAAAAGCGCCAGAAGGAGCACAAGGCCATGCTGGAGGCCTTGCAGCGGGGCGACGAGGTCATCACCACCGGCGGGATCCACGGCAAGGTCACCGGCGTTACCGATGAGGCCGTGACCCTCGAGATCGCCCCCAACGTGAAGATCAAGGTCTCGAAGCCGGCCATCGCCACCGTGAAAAAGCGGGGCGGGTAGTCGCGGTCCGGAGCGCGTGGACGGGGAGTGTGGTCTGCCCGGCCAACGGGGGGCAGGGCCCCTCTGCTTCCCGGCTTCCTAGCTTCCCAGCCTTCTCGCCTTCCAGCGCCGAGCTCTACGGAAGGAGTGTTCGATGTCGCTGAGCCTCAAGTGGAGGGCCGCCATCGTGGCGGCCGTGACCGTTTTGGGGATCGTGTTCCTCTTGCCGACCCTCATGGGCCCCGATGCGAAACTGCCGGGGTTTTTGGCCGAGAGGCGGCTCCATCTGGGGCTCGACCTCCAGGGCGGCATGCACCTGGTCCTCGAGGTCCAGGCCGAGAAGGCCGTGGAGCAGGCCGTGGAGCGGATGGCGGCCGAGCTCAAGGAGGCGCTCCGGGAGGAGCGGATCCGGGCCCGGACCGTGGAGGCCCGGGGTAAGGAGATCCGGCTCGTGCTCCGGGACGCCGAGGCGGCCGACCGGCTGCAGGCGCTCCTGGACGACGACTACCCGATGCTTCGCCCTAAGGCCCGGACCGAAGAGGGGGGGCGGGTCGAGATCGTGCTGGCCCTCGACCCGGCCGAGGCCGAGCGGATCGAAAAGTACGCCGTGGACCAGGCCATCGAGACGATCCGCAACCGGGTGGACCAGTTCGGCGTGACCGAGCCCACCATCGTGCCCCAGGGGGAGCGCCGGATCCTCATCCAGCTCCCCGGCATCAAGGACCCGGAGCGGGCGATCCGGCTCATCGGCAAGACGGCCCAGCTCGAGTTCCGGCTCCTGGCCGAGGACGTGAGCGTGGACGAGGCGCTCAAGAACGGCCCACCGCCGGGCACCGAGATCCTCTACGAGCACCAGGTGGACCCGGTGACCCGCCAGGTGGTGGGCCGCCGGCCCCTGGTGGTGCAGAAGCGGGTCCTGATGGGCGGCGACGTTATCACCGACGCCCGGGTCCAGATCGACCAGCGCTACAACGAGCCCTACGTCACCCTGAACTTCGACAAGCGCGGGGCCCGGATGTTCGAGCGGATCACCTCGGAGAACGTGGGCAAGCGCCTGGCCATCGTGCTCGACGGCGTGGTCCAGTCGGCCCCGGTGATCCGGGAGCGGATCGCCGGCGGGCGGGCCCAGATCACCGGCCGGTTCAGCCTGGAGGAGGCCCGGGATCTCGCCATCGCCCTTCGCTCCGGAAGCCTGCCCGCGCCGGTGGAGATCCTGGAGCGCCGCACCGTGGGCCCGTCGCTGGGGCACGACTCGATCCGGGCGGGGCTCACCGCGCTCGCGATCGGCGGCGCCTTGGTGGTGCTCTTCATGGCCGTCTACTACAAGTGGGCCGGGGTGGTGGCGGATCTCGCCCTCATCATGAACGTGGTCCTGATCCTGGGCTGCCTGGCCCTGTTCGAGGCCACCCTGACGTTGCCGGGCATCGCGGGCATCGTGCTCACGGTGGGCATGGCGGTGGACGCCAATGTGCTCATCTTCGAGCGGGTGCGGGAGGAACTGCGGCTCGGGAAGTCGCCCGTGAACGCCCTCGAAAGCGGGTACGCCAAGGCGTTCTCCACCATCCTCGACGCCAATGTGACCACCTTCATCGCTGCGGCCGTGCTCTGGCAGTACGGCACGGGGCCGATCAAGGGGTTTGCGGTGACGCTCGCCATCGGCATCGTGGCCAGCATGTTCACGGCCATCGTGGGCACGCGGGTCATCTTCGACGCGTTCCTCCGGCGGCGCACCATCCGCCGGTTGAGCATCTAAGGGCCGGAAGGGGTCAACCATGGAAATCATCCGTCCGGGCACGAACTACGACTTTCTGGGAAAGCGCAAACTCTGGTTCGGGGTGAGCCTGGCCATGATCCTGCTGGGGCTCGCGAGTTTGGTGGTGCGGGGAGGCCCGCGCTACGGCATCGACTTCGCGGGCGGCACCCTGATCCAGGTGAAGTTCCACAAGCCGGTGAAAGCGGGGGACATCCGCTCGGCCCTCGCCGACGTCATCCAGGGCCAGGTGGTGGTCCAGGCCTTTGGGGAGGAAAACGAGTACATCCTCCAGACCGAGCAGAGCTCCGGGGAGCTCGAGGGGCTGGCGAAGCAGGTCCACGACGCCCTGGCCCAGAAACTGGGGGACGACACCGTGGAGATCCGCCGGGTCGAGATGGTGGGGCCCAAGGTCGGGAAGGACCTTCGGGAGAAGGGGCTCCTGGCCGTGCTGTTTTCCCTGGGGGCGATCCTTCTCTACATCTGGTGGCGGTTCGAGCTCCGGTTCGGGTTCGGGGCGGTGGCCGCGCTGTTTCACGACGTGCTGATCACGATCGGGGCGTTCTCGCTCTTCAACAAGCAGTTCGACCTCACCACGGTGGCGGCGCTTTTGACCATTGTGGGGTACTCCCTCAACGACACCATCGTCGTGTTCGACCGGATTCGGGAGAACATCAAGCGCACGGGAGGCAAGGGGGATCTCGAGGCCCTGATGAACCGCAGCGTCAATGAGACCCTGAGCCGGACGCTTCTCACCTCGGGCACAACGCTCCTGGTGGTCATCGCGCTGTTCCTCTTCGGCGGCGGGGTGATCCACGACTTCGCGTTCGCGCTGCTCGTGGGTATCGTGGTCGGAACCTACTCGTCCATCTACATCGCGAGCCCGGTGGTGCTGGCCCTGGAGAAGCGGGCCGGCGGCGCCCGGGCCGTGGAGTCCCGGGCCTGATGCCCGAGCGGCGCTGGCGGATCCGGCAGACCGAACCCGGGGCCTGGGAGGAGCTCTCCCGGGCCCTTGGCGTTTCGGGGCTCGTGGCCCGGGTGCTGGCCTCCCGGGGCTTCCGGCCGGGAGCCGATGCGGAGGCGTTCCTCGCGCCCCGGCTGTCCTCGCTGCCGGACCCCTTCGGGATTCCGGGGATGGCCGAGGCGGCCGAGCGGGTGGCCCGGGCCGTGGAGGCCCGGGAAGAGCTCTGGGTGTACACCGATTACGACGTGGACGGGGTGACCTCGGCCGCGCTTTTGGCCGAGTTCCTGGAGGCCTGCGGGGCGACGGCGCGGTGCCGCCTGCCCCGGCGCGACCGGGAGGGGTACGGGCTCAAGGCGGAGGCCCTGGAGGAGATGGCGGCCGAAGGGGCACGGGTCGTGGTGACGGCCGACTGCGGCGTCCGGGCGGTCGCGGCGGCCCGCCGGGCCCGGGAGCTCGGGGTGGACCTCGTGGTGACCGATCACCACACGCCGGGGGAGGAACTTCCCGACGCGGCCGCCGTGGTGAACCCCCGGTTGCCCGGAGGGGCCTACCCCGAGCCCGCCCCGGCCGGGGTGGGGGTGGCCTGGAACCTGGCCGCGGCGGTGCGCTCGGTGCTTCGGGGGCGGGGCTGGTTCGGGGCCCGCCCCGAGCCGGATCTCCGGGCCTGGCTCGATCTCGTGGCCGTGGGGACCGTGGCCGATATGGTGCCCCTGAGGGGAGTCAACCGGGTGCTCGTGGCGGCGGGGCTCGGGCTCTGGAACCCCCCCCGGCGCCCGGGCCTTCGGGCCCTGGCGGAGGTGGCGCGCCTCCGGCCGCCCCTCACGGCGGGGAACCTGGGGTTTCACATCGGGCCGCGGCTCAACGCCGCCGGCCGCATGGAGGGACCCCGGGCGGCCCTCGATCTCCTGCGGGCGCGGGGGGAAAACGAGGCCCTGGGCTGCGCGCGGGCGCTCGACAACCTCAATCGCCAACGTCAGGCCGAGGAGCGGGCCGCGCTCGCCGCGGCCCGGGAGCGGGTGGAGCGGGAGGGCTGGTGGCCCGGCCGGTGGGGGTTCGTGGTGGAGGGGAACGACTGGCACCCGGGCGTCGTGGGCCTCGTGGCCTCCCGGATCGCCGAGGCGTTCCACCGGCCCACCGTGGTCCTGGTGCCCCAGGGGTCCACCCTGAAAGGGTCGGCCCGGTCCGTGCCGGGCCTCCACCTGGTGGAGGCTCTGGAGGACTGCCGGGACCTCCTGGTGCGCTACGGGGGGCACGCGGCCGCCGCGGGCCTGGAGCTCGAGGCCGACGCCCTGCCGGCGTTCCGGGACCGGTTCGACGGGGCCGTGCGCCGGCGGCTCCGGGAGGAGGACCTGGTCCCCGTGCTCGATTTGGACGCCGAGCTGCGGCTCGGGGAGCTCGATGAGCCGACGGTGGCGGAGCTGGCCCGGCTCGAACCCTTTGGGGTCGGAAACCCCAGGCCGGTCTTCGCCCTCCGGGAGCTCTCGATTCGTTCGGTGCGGGATCTCGGCGCCTCGGGCGAGCACAAGGCCCTGGTGGTCGAACGAGACGGCGTGCGGATCGAGGCGGTGGCCTGGAGGGTTCCGGAAGACTGGGCGTTTCTGGCCCCGGGGGCCCGGGTGGACCTGGCGGCGACGGCCGAGCTCCACACTTGGAACGGCCGCACGTCGCTTCGGCTCACGGTGAAGGACGCCCGCCCGGCCGGTTGACCCGGACGGCGGCGCCGAGGGGAAAGGGAGGTTCGGCGTTCCAGCCTCCCAGCGGTCCAGCCTTCCAGCGCGAAAGGGCCCCCTGCGGGTGATCCGCAGGGGGCCCTTTCGGTCCTACTGCTTGAGCATGAGCGAGGGGAGCCAGGTCACGGCGTCGTGCCAGAACGCCACGATGATGAGCCCGATGACCTGGATGACGACGAACGGGATGATGCCCTTGTAGATGTGCCCCGTGGTGACCTCTTTGGGTGCCACCCCTTTGAGGTAGAACAGGGCGAACCCGAACGGCGGGGTGAGGAACGAGGTCTGGAGGTTCACCGCGATGAGCACGGCGAGCCACAAAGGATCCACGCCCATGGAGATCATGATCGGGGTGAGCACGGGCACGTGGATGAACGTGATCTCGATGAAGTCGAGGAAAAACCCGGCGATGAAGATGATACCCATCACGATCACCAGGATGCCCCATTTGCCGAACGGGAGCCACTCGATGAACGCCCGCACGACGTCGTCGCCGCCCATGCCCCGGAACACGAGCCCGAAGGAGCCCGCGCCCACGAGGATGATGAACACCATGCAGGTGAGTTTGGTGGTGGCCTGCATGACCTCGCGGACGATCTGGAGGTTCAGCCGGCCCTTGAACGCCGTGAGGATCGAGGCGCCCACGGCCCCCAGGGCGGCGGCCTCCGTGGGGGAGGCGATGCCCGCGAAGATCGAGCCCAGGACCGCGAGCATCAAAAACGCCGGAGGGATCAGGGCCACCAGGACCCTCCGGGCCAGGGCCCAGCCCTGGACCTGGGCCCGTTCCTCGGCGGGGATCGGGGGGGCCCACTCGGGCCGGAGCATGCCCACGATCAGGATCCAAAGGATGTAGAGCACCACCAGGATGAACCCCGGAATCACCGACCCGATGAAGAGATCGCCGATCGGCACGTTCATGATGTCGCCGAGGAGCACGAGCACGATCGAGGGCGGGATGATCTGGCCCAGGGTGCCCGAGGCGGCGATCACCCCTGTGGCAAGTTCGGTCTGGTAGCCCCGGCGGAGCATGGTGGGGAGCGACAGGAGCCCCATGGTTACCACCGTGGCGCCCACGATGCCGGTGGAGGCGGCCAGGAGCGCCCCCACCACGACGACCGAGATGGCGAGCCCCCCTCGCATCCGGCCAAAAAGGAGCGCCATGGTCTCCAGGAGTTCCTCGGCGAGCCCCGAGCGCTCGAGCATGACCCCCATGTACACGAACAGGGGCACGGCGAGCAGGGTGAAGTTGGTGACCGTGCCCCAGATCCGAAGGGGCAGGAGGTTGAAGAAGTCGAACCCGAACCCCACATACCCGAAGAAGAGCGCCGTGCCGCCCAGGGTGAACGCCACGGGGTACCCGAACAGGAGCACGGCGAAGAGCACCCCGAACATGATGGCGGGCAGAACCTCGTGGATCACGTCGATGAGGGGTTCGAACCGTTCGGGGAACTCGACCCAGCCTTCGAGGCTCGCCTTCACGGCGAAACCGAAGGCGAGGAGCCCGAGGCCGGCCAGGATCCAGGTGACGGCCCACTTGCGGCCGTGGCCGCCCCCGGGCGCCGGGTTCTCCCGGAGGAACCGGTAGTTCTTGATCGCCTCGGCCACGCCCTGGAGGAGGAGGAGGAGGAACCCCAGGGGAATCATGGCCTTGAGCGCGTACCGGGCCGGCAGGCCACCGGGATCGGGCGAGGTTTCCCGCACGGCCCAGGAGTTCATCACGAACATCTTGGTGCACCAGATCACCAGGATCGCGAAGGGGATGAGCGCGATCAGCGAACCGATCAGGTTGATCCAGGCGCGCTTTCGCTCGTCGAGTTTGGCGTAGATGATGTCGACCCGGACGTGCCCGTCTTCCTTGAGCGTGTAGGCCGCCCCGATCAGGAACACGATGCCGAAAAGATGCCACTCGAGTTCCTGCAGGGCGATGTTTCCGTGCTGGAACCCGTAACGCATGATGGTGTCGTAGGCCGTGAGCAACACCATGCCGGTCGTGAGCCACGACACCGCCCTGCCCACCCCATCATTGAGCCGGTCGATACCTCGGGCGAGGGCATCCAGGGGACCCATCGGACCTCCTTTCCGATTCCGGTGCACGTGTGTTTGGCGGAGATAAACTTGGAAAGGTTCTGGAAAATCGCGACGGAACCCTACCATAGCCGGGACTCAAGATTCCAGTAAGGCCGGCGCCCGGTTTGAAGAGCAACCCCTTGGATGCGGGGGGCGGAGAAAGGTTCCGGGCCATCAAACGGCGTGGGACCTGTTCCGGCCTGGGAGCAGTCGCCCCAGAAGGGCGCAGCCGGCGACGGCGAGGATCACCCGAGGGCCCAGGATCCACCTTCCGTGACCCCCCAGGACGACGAACAACAGGGTGTCCTCCACCACCGCGTGGCAGGTGCACAAAAAGAGCGACAGCAGAAAAATCTCCCTGGGCGTCATGCGGCCCGACCGGCTTTCCTGGATCAAAATGCCGGCCCCGTACACGATGCCCAGGAACACCCCGGCGGCCAGCCCCACGGCCGCGCCCTCGCCGAGTCCGATCCGGCGAAGCGACCCCGCGTAGGGGCCGAGTCGCCGCCGCACCCAGGGGCGGTCGCGGAGCACCTGGAACGTCACCGTAAGGGGCACGATCACGGCGGCCACCTGGAGGAGGGTGACCAGGGCGTTGCCGAGCGAAGCAAGTATGCTCACGGCATCACCAGGTTCACCAGGAAGCCGGCCGAAAGGCCCAAGCCCACCCGGGTCGCGGCGAGGAGAACCCAACGGGGGCAGACCTGGCGGATCACCGCCGTCTCGATCACAAGCGCGTGGGACAGCCCGAGCACGAGCCCCAGGATCGTGATCTCCCGGGGGGTAAGGTGGAGCGGAGCCATGGCCCCGATGGCGGCGTAGAGGTTCACGCCCATCCCGGCCACCAGGGGCAGGGCCGCCTCGCCGGGGAGCCCGATCCATCCCATAACGGGCGAGAGCGCCCCCGCCACCCAGGGGAGCACCGGGGTTCGGGCCAGAAGATCCACGAGGACGTAGGCCGGAAGGAGCACCTTGGCCAGGATGACCAAGGACGTCGCGCTCTTCCGGAGCCCCTCGCGCACCGAATCCCGGAGTGGGGGGGCGGATTCCCGACGCGAGGAGTTCGAGGGCTCCACCGGCTACACCCCCAATCGGCGAAAGGAAAGGTCTAAGAAAATTTCCATCCGTTTCACTTTTTTCCCGGAAAGGGGATTGACAAGGTCATGGAACGGTTCTAAATATATGACCGGAACGTTCCCCCGTTAGCCCCGGCCCTTTCCTCCTGGGGTCGGGGATTTTTTTTGCCTTGGCTCCGGGACCCTTCGGTCCACCCCGCGAAACCCGTGGGTGGCCTTCTCCCCACCCACCGGGTGGTCTCCGGCAAGAGGATCCTGTCGCCAATGCGGGCCGGGTACCCCGAAATCCGCAAGGCCGTCCGGCCGTTCTCCGTGTCCTCCGTGCCCTCCGTGGCCCCAACAAGTTTTGCCCCCGGGCGAACACCTCCCGGAGTTTCTATCCCCCGAACTCCCGGCGCACGTACCGGCGTACCGTGTCCTCCAGGTCCTCGTTCCAGTCCCGGTGGTAGATGGTGCGGGTCGCGATCTCCACGGCGGCGATGGCCGCCTGGATCTTCTCGGGCAGCCGTCCCACCCGCCGGCGGAATTTGGGTGTCTCGGCCACGATCGGCGGCAGGTGGGCCAGGAGGACGCGGCGGTACGCCGGCTGCTTGAGGAGGTCCGGGCGGGTCCGGAACAGTTCGAACAGTTCCGCGTACCGTGCGTTGATCTCGCGGCTCACCTCGGCCGAGATATCGGTCAGAAGCCTCGTGCGGCCCGAGGCCTCCCAGCGCCGCAGCAGGAGCCGGGCCTCCTCCTCGGCCCGACGCTCCAGGAGTCCCAGCACCTGCCCCACGTAGGTGGGCTTTACGGCGAGAAACTCGGCGTCGGTCATCAGCAGGTTCGCGAGGATCTCGTAGGACGAGCTGATAACCCCGCATTTGTTGGCCGAGGCGTCTCGAATCACCACCACGCCGCACCGCTGAAGTTCTTCCCGGGCCTTGGGTGTGAGATAGGAGTTCGCCCCCTCCACGATGGCCCGGCACGTGGGCCTACCGTTGGCGTCGAGCAGGTTCTGCCAGTTCGTGTCGTCGATGGTCTCCGGCCGGCCCCCGCCCGGGATGAAGAGGTCCGCCGGCACCCGGAACACGGCGCCGTCGAACTCCCGGTGGAACTCGTCTGTCGTGACCCAGTGCTCCTCCACCCCCTCGGCCGTGCGCACCCACTTCCGGTAGAGCTCTCGGAGCCCCTCCCGCTTCCGATCCCGGCGCAGGAGCAGGAACCCGCCCGGGTGGAGCTTCTCGGGCCGGAAGGCGTCGATGTTGTCCTTGAGGATGAGGCGGCCGAGTTCCTCCCAGTCGATCCCTTCGGGATCGTAGAGCACTCCCGAGCCGGCCACGATTAGGCGGAGCGAGGCCCTGGGGCACCGCTCCCGCAGCAGCCGCATGGCGTTTCCGGCCACGTCGCCGTTGGTGCCACCGGTGATCTTCACGGTGAAGGGATCCCGGGCCATGTCGATTCCCAGATGGCCCATCACGATCTCGGCGAACCGGATGACTCCGAGGGAGGTGACCCCGTACTCCTTGTGGTTGATGCCAACCCGCTTGGACGAGATGATCCCCTTGCCGAGCACGTAGCCCCGCCGCACGGCCTCCCGGGCGATCAACTCGATCATCTCGTCGTGCATGTTCTCGTCGGGGCCGAGTTCGATGGGTTCGTCCTCTCCGTAGTAGTCCACCACCCGCGGGTGCAGGGCCCTTCCGTTTCGCGTGACGAAAAGATCCAGGAAGGCGTGGAGGAAGCCGTACTGGAGTTTGTAGAGCCGCTGGGTCACCAGCCCCGGGTCCGCAAGGTCCGAGGCGTCCATCACCACGGTCATCTTGGACCCGCCCTCGTAGATATCTTTGTTCTTGAGATGCTGGGTGTGCGCGAGCACGTACACCTCCCGAAGGAGCGTGTTCGCATTGGTCACAAAATCGTCGGGGCTACGGCAGATAATCGTGCGCCATCCCCCCCGGGCGATGTCGGAGAATCCCACGTGGTATCCGGCGCCGTGGCGGCCGAAGAAGAACGTGATCCGAAACGGCTCGCCCTCGGGTAGGTCCGCGGTGAACTCGGGGCCCAGCGCCTTGAGGTACGCCGGGTCGAGCCGAAAGCCCAGGGCGTGCTTCTCGGGGACGAAGAAGTTGGTCTTCAGGGTGTGGTCGATCAGGAGGAGCGCCGTGCGAAAGATGGTGCGGCGCACCTCGTCCAGGTGCCGGTGGCCGGTGTTGTAGTTGTCCACGAGGGCCTCCACCTCGGGCTTGGCCCGGGCATAGGCCTCGTCTCGGTCGGACCGGTCGGGGTCGAACCGGGTACGGAACAGCCGGACCAGGGCCAGGGCCACGTCTGGACTCGCGTAGAACGCCCGCTTCACCTCCCCCAGGTCAAACCGGTCGGGCTGGTTGTGGGCGAGGTTCGTGTGGCAGAACGCGATCAAGGCGTTGGTGAGGGTGGCGTCTTCGCCGGTCATCGTGCCCTTGGGGACGAACTCTTCATACAGGGGGCCGCTGGGGGAGAGGATCTGGGTGTTGTAGAGCTCCGCCTGGAGCGTCCGGAAGAGCGCCGAATCCTTTCCCAGGAGTTTTCCGTCCCGGGTCGTCACGTAGAACGTGCCCAGGAAGTACGGGTGGACCCCCGTGGAGAGGGTGAGGCAGTAGGCCCGGCGCACCCCCAGGTCGAGCCGGTTGAACACCTCCATGGCCTGGGCCAGGAACCCGGGCTGGGGCGGGTTCCCCACCGCGAACAGCAGCCGGGACTCCCGGTGGTGCACCACGTCCTCGGTGTTCTCCACGTCGAGGTAGAGCCCGCCGTGGCGCCGGGCCGTCTGGTAGAGCCAAAGGATCCGGGCCACCCGTTCGGGGGGCGAGATCCGAACGTAGTGTTCGTTGTTGAGCCACAGGAGGCCCAGGACCTTGTCGAGTTCCGCAAAATCAAACCCTGGGTACATCCGCCGGAGCGCCCGGGCGACCCCCCGCCTGGTCGCCTCGGGCAGTTGCGGCCGGGGGGCTGAGGCGATCTCGGCGTGGGGTTTGGGGTCGAACTCGAACCGCTGGATCTCGAGTTCGCACCCTAGGTCGGGGACCGAGTCGTAGGAGTGGGTGACCTCGGCGTACGAGATCTCCCGGTCGGCGAGATCCCGAAACGACCGGTACACGGTTCCGGGCAGGTTCATGCAGGCGAGGATCAGCTTTTTTTCCTGCTCGGTCAGGATGAGTCGCCGGCTGTGGGTGAGCCCCCCGAGCCCGGACGCCAACTGCACCAGGGCCTCGGTCTCCTCCTTCATCGTGATAAAAAAGTACGGGTGCATGTGGTCGCGGAGCCACTCGAGGTTCCGGAGCGCCTGCTGGTGGTGGGTACGGAGCGCCCGGCGAAGGTTGCGGTAGACCGGTTTGGCGGCGTCTGGGTACATGGCGGCCTCCTGAAGAGTTTGATGAAACGAAACAAGTCCCATCTACCAGAGCCCGGGACCGGAGTCCAGGGCCAACCGGTGTCTCGGGATCAGTTCCGGGCGACCCGAAACAGGGTGCGCGCCGAGGCCGGCCCGAGCCAGGCCAGCGCGAGCCCGAGCGGCAAAACGTAGTACACCACCCGGTACACGAACACGGCCGCGAGCGCCGGTTCCAGGGGCACCCCCATCGAGACCAGAACGGCCGTCATGCCCCCCTCCACGAATCCGATCCCCCCGGGGGTAAACGCCGCCGCCCCGGCGAAGATGCCGATGGCGTACCCGGCCAACAGGGGGGTCCAGGGGGCCGGGTGCCCGACGGCACGGAACGAGAACGCCAGGCACGCGAGCGCGAGCCCCCACTCCCCGGCCACCCAGAGGAACGCGCCCGCCAGCCCCTCGGGATGGGACCGGACCCAGCGGGCCGCCCGGTCAAACCGGTGGTGGGTTTCGACCTCCGTATCGCGGGAAACCCCGGGGAACCGGAGCCTCCTGTGGGCCCAGCGGTAGGCCCGAAACCCCAGGTAGAGCACCCGGTGCCGGAACCGGTGATGGAGGAACGCGGCGGTGAGCGCTCCGAGGAGCCCCAGGCTCAAGGCCACAAGCGCGAGCCTCGGCGCCGCGCGGGACCAGGGCAGCTCCCCGGTGAGGAGCGGTAGGCCGAACCCGGCCGCCACGAACAGCAGGAGCACGGCGTTCATGAGGGTGGTGTGGAGCATGGACACCAGCGCGTTGTCCGAGGGGTGGAGGCCCTCCCGGTGGAACAGGGCGAGCCGAAGGCCCACGCCACCGACCCCGCCGAACGATACGAGGTAGTTCAGGGCCGTCGCGAGAAACCCCACCCGCAGGGTTCGGCCCAGGGGGAGCCGGATCCCCAGGGCCTGGAGAAGCGCCGCGAGGCTCGCCCCGCCGCAGAGGTAGCTCCCCGCCGTGGCGAGGATCGCGATCCCCAGGGGACCCGGCCGAAGCTCCGAGAGGTGGAGCCCCACCCGGCGGAGATCGCCGGCCAGGAACAGGCCGCAAAAGATCAGGATCCCGAGGCCGAGGAGAGAAAGTGCGGCACGCCGGATCATCGCCGGGTCCCGGGCTCCAGGCGCACGGTGGCCCCGTAGTAGGCGCCGGTCTCCCCGGCGTCGGTCAGGAGCACCGGCACGGCCTCGTTGACGCCCAATCCGAGCCCGGCCCAGCCCCCCCGGGGCACGGCGGCGCAGCCGGGATGGAGGTCCGGATCTTCGCGGACGACTCCCTCCAGTTCCCCCACCTCCCCGACGATCCGCACCGGGTCTCCGGGCGCGAGGCCGAGGCGTTCCGCCACCGACGGGTGCACCCGGACCTCCAGCGGGCCGGTCTGCTCCTCCGGGAGCATCTGGGAGTGAAGGGCGTCGGGCCGGATGAGGGTGAGGAACCGGAGGGGCAGGGCGGGGGCGGGCTCCCCGTCCACCCGTTCGAGAAACCGAAACCGGCCGTCCGGATGGGCGAACCCCTCGGTCCATGCCACGGCGGGCCAGGGCATCCGGGCCCAGCCGGCGGCGCGAAGGTCCCGGAGTGTGGGCCCCCCGGCGGGAAGGCAGGCTTCGAGCCAGGCGTCTCGGTCGGAAAAGGGAAACCCCACCGCGAGTCGGCGGGCCACCTCGGCCACGATCTCGAAATCGCCCCGGCACCCCTCGGGCGGGTCCACCACCTTGCGCACGGCGCCCACCACGTTGGCCCAGTAGGATCCCACCAGGTCCTCCTCCTCGAGCCAAAGGGCCGGGGGGAGCACCACCGTGGCGTGGCGGGCCGTTTCGGTCCAGAATCCGTCCACCACGATCCGGGTCTCGATGCGCGAGAAGGCATCCACGAGCCCCTTGGTGTCGGGGGCCTGGTTGAGGAGGTTCGACCCGGCCACCCAGACCACCTCCACGGGCGGATCGGCAAGGGGAAGTTCCCGGGCGAGGGCCGGAAGGAGGAGGGGCGCCGGGGCCCTCGCGTCGGCCCGGGGTCGGGGAAGGTGCCGGGATGACGGGACGTTGAAGTAGAACCCCCCGCCCCCGATGCCCAGGCTCCCGGCCAGGAACGCCAGGGCGTGGATCGCCCGGACGTTCTGGGCCCCCAGGGGGTGGCGCTGCACACCCCAGCCGACGACGGTGGCCACCTTCGGGGTGGCGGCGTAGAGGTCCGTCAGGGCCCGGGCGTCGGCGAGAGCAACGTCCGCCGCCTCGCACCACGCCTCGGCCGACCGCGAGAACGCGAGGGCCCGAAACGCGTCGGCGTTGGCCGCCCGGTCCCAGGGCGGCGTGCGGGGTTCGGCCTCGAGGAACAGCCGGGCGCAGGCCAGGGCCAGGAACCGGTCGGTGCCGGGCCGGACCCGAACGAGCCGGTCGGCCAGCCCCCGAAGCCCCGAGGGGTCGGGGCTCACGGCGATCACCGGAACCCCGCGCCTTCGGGCCGCGGCCACCTGGGCCGCGGTGTGCACCGAGCTCGCCCGGGGATTTTTGCCCCAGAGCACGATGGCCTCGGCCCGGTCGATCTCCAGGGGGTCGTTCATGTCGAGCCGGCCGGCGTCGGCCTCCACCGCGGCGATGCCGGCGCCGTCGCAGAGGCTCCCCCGGGTCCCGCGAGCGCCCAACGCCCCCATCAGATAGTCCAGCGCGGCCTTCGAAACCCCCATGGATCCGGCGCCCCGCACCCAGAGGATCCGGGCCGGATCGCGGCGGCGGGCCCGGTCGAGGGCCTCGCACACGCGGTCCAGGGCCTCGTCCCATGAGGCCGGCCGAAAGCCCTCGCCCTCGCGCACCCAGGGCTCCCGAATCCGGTGGGGGCTCGTGAGCCGCGCCGGGTACCGGCGGATCTTGGCGCAGGTGAAGCCCCGGGTGTAGGGGCTTGCGGGGTTCCCCCGGAGCCGAATCCCCCCGGCCTCCACCCGGCACAGGACGGAGCAGCGGTCGGGGCAGTCGAGGGTGCAGGTGGTCACCGTGGGCATGGGCCTCCTCCGGGAACGCCGGGCAGGATACCCCAGCGTGGCCCGGTCCGCCACCGCCCCTGGGGAGCGACGCGGCATCGGGGCGGTGGTAGGATAGGGCGCCTTGCCGCGAGCGAGGTGTGTTGCACCACGGAGAGCACGGGGGAGGCACCCCGGTTTGCCCCTCCGGCCCCTCCCACCAAAGGAGCCGTCGGAGCCTTGGAACCGAGCGAGGTGATCGTCGCGCGGGACGTGGTGAAGACCTTCGGCGCCGTGCGGGCCGTGGACGGCCTCTCGTTCGCGGTGGAGTCGGGCGTCTGCTTCGGGCTCCTGGGCCCCAACGGCGCGGGCAAGACCACCACGGTGCGCATGATCTACGGGTGCTCGCCCCCCACCGCGGGGGAGCTTCGGGTGTTCGGCCTCGACGTGGTGCGCCACCGGCGGGCCGTGGCCGCCCGCACCGGGGTGTGCCAACAGGACAACAACCTGGACCCGGACCTCACCGTGGAGGAGAACCTCCTCGTCTACGCCCGGTACTTCGACCTTCCCCGCGACGTGGCGAGGAAGCGCTCGGAGGAGCTCCTGGACTTCATCGCCCTGGGGCACCGCCGGGGGGCGCGGGTCCAGGAGCTCTCGGGCGGCATGATGCGCCGGCTCATGATCGCCCGGGCCCTGATCCACCGGCCCGCCCTCCTCATCCTCGACGAGCCCACCACCGGCCTCGATCCCCAGTCGCGCCACCAGGTCTGGGAGCGGCTCGACGAGCTCAAACGCCGGGGGATCACGGTGGTTCTGACCACCCACTACATGGACGAGGCCGCGCGGCTCTGCGACCGGCTCCTCATCGTGGACCACGGGAAGGTGCTGGTGGAGGGGAGCCCCCGGGAGCTCATCGCGGCCCACGCCGGCCGGTACGTGATCGAGGTGGCCGAGCCCTCGGCCGAGGCCCGGGCCTTCGTGGCCTCCACCGGGTACCGGAGCGAGGACCTGGGCCACCGGCTCCTCGTGTACTGCGACGACGGGGAGGCCGTGTTCCGCCGCCTGGCCGAGGGGGCCTGCAGGGGCGGGTGCACGCTGCGCATGGCGACCCTGGAGGACGTGTTCCTGCGCCTCACGGGACGGGAGCTTCGGGAATGAGCCTGGAGATCGCGGGCATCTCGTACCGGTTCGTCCGGGTGTGGCAGCGCAACTTCACGGTCTATCAAAAGACCTGGAAGATCGGGTTCCTGCCCCCGCTCCTGGAGCCCCTGTTCTACCTGGTGGCCTTCGGGGCGGGCCTCGGGGGCTTCGTGGGCGAGATCCACTACGTCGGCCGGGAGATCTCGTACGTGGCGTTCATCGCCCCGGCGCTCGTGGCCGTCACGATCATGTTCAACGCGTTCTACGAGAACACCTACGCCTCGTTCGTGCGCCTCCACTTTCAAAAGACCTTCGACGCGATCCTCGCGACCCCGCTCTCCCTGGAGGACGTGATCGCGGGGGAGATCGCCTGGGGCGCGACCAAGTCCGTGATCGCCACCGTGCTCATGGTGGCGGTGCTCGCGCCCTTCGGACTCATCCGGATGCCCGGGGGGCTCCTGCTCGTGCCCCTGGCCCTTCTCGGCGGGTTCGGGTTCGGGGCGCTCGGCATGTGGTTCACGGGGCTCGTGCCAACGATCGAGGTGTTCAACCTGCCGGTGTTCCTGGCCGTGACCCCGATGTTTCTCTTCAGCGCCACGTTCTTCCCCCTGGAGGCCCTGCCCGCCTGGGGGCAGAAGGTGGCCTTGGGGCTGCCCCTCACCCACCTCGTGCTCCTGGCCCGCGACTGGTCCCTCGGGCGGTTCCACCCGGGCCAGTGGGCCTCCCTCGCCTACCTCCTCGCCTTCGCCGGGGTGTGCTTTCCCCTGGCCCTTCGCCGCATGCGCCGCCGGCTGATCCGGTGACGGGGCACGCCTCTTCTTCCCGCTAGGGCGCGGGGCCGCCGGGACACTGGGAAGGTCCCCAGGGCCCCTTCGGGGCCCCGCTACGCAGGACTGTAACATCCGAGTCAGGGTTTAGGGTGGGAGCGGCGCCCATGTCAGGTGCCAGAGGACAGAAGACAGAGGACAGGGGGTTTCTGACATCTGTCCTCTGAATTCTGACCCCCGATACGGCAGCCGCTCCCACGGGTTGGCCGACGCGACGACGTCGGGATCCCGAATGTTCTTAGCCGCCTAGCCGCCGAGCAGCCCAGCCGCCTAGCCGAAGTTACTTGGAAGCTCCGGTAGACCGCGGGGCGCGGCCTGTTCGCAGAAACAATAACTTCCGCCTCGGCCACACGGTGGCCGTGGCCGTCTGGACCAGCGGACCGACGACCGCGGGACCGGCGACCGTGGACCGAAGTTACTTGGAAG
>NZ_BAAHXI010000060.1:0-24840 GCF_054656955.1 Deferrisoma palaeochoriense | reverse complement strand
TCTGATCGCCTCGTTTTTCATCACCTCGGCCGACTCGGCCACCTACGTGGTGAGCACGTTCTCGACCGGAGGAGCCGAGCGGGCGAGCCGGCGGCTCATCGTGTTCTGGGGCGCCGCCCTTGGGCTCGTGGCGGCCGCCCTGGTGTACGCCGGCGGCCTCAAGGGACTCCAGACCGCCTCGATCGTCGGGTCCCTCCCGTTCCTGGTCGTGATGGTGCTCCTGATCGTTTCCACCGTGCGTGACATGGCGGGTGAACTCCGAAACGCCCCGCCGAACCCTTGAACCAAGGAGAAGAAGACATGGCCATCCAAGACATTTTCAACGCCGTCCTGGAGTTCGACGAAGAGCGCGTGCCCGAACTCGTCCGGGCCGAACTCGATGCCGGCACCGACGTGCAGGAGATTCTGAATCAGGGCCTCATCGCCGCCATGGACGAGGTGGGCCAGAAGTTCAGCGAGGGGGAGCTGTTCGTGCCCGAGATGCTCATGGCCGCCCAGGCCATGAAGGCCGGCCTGGAGGTGCTCCGGCCCCTTCTGACCGGCGACCAGGCCCAGCCCAAGGGCACGCTGGTCATCGGCACCGTGAAAGGCGATCTCCACGACATCGGCAAGAACCTCGTCGCGATGATGCTGGAGGGCGCCGGGTTCAAGGTGATCGACCTGGGGGTGGACGTGGACACCGAGAAGTTCATCGAGGCCGCCCAGCAGAACAACGCCCAGATCGTGTGCATGTCGGCCCTCCTCACCACCACCATGCCGGCCATGGAGGCCACGGTGAAGGCCATCCGGGAGCAGGGCCTGCCCCTCAAGACCATGGTGGGCGGAGCCCCGGTTACCGAAGCGTTCGCCCAGAAGATCGGGGCCGACGGGTACAGCGAGGACGCCCCCGGCGCCGTGGAACTGGCCCGGCGGCTGATGGCGGCCTAACGGCGGACCGGGAAGACGCTGGGGCGCGCGGACGTGCGGACGGGACGTCCCACCGTCCTAACGTCCCAGCGTCCTACCGTCCCAACGTCCGCACGTCCCAACGCGAACGACCGAAGGGAGTGAGCCCAATGATCATCGTCGGAGAACTCATCAACGCGAGCCGCAAGGCCATTGCACCGGCCATCGAGGCCCGGGACGCCGAGGCCATCGCCCAGGTGGCCCGGGACCAGCGGGAGGCCGGCGCCGACTACATCGACGTCAACGCCGGCATCTTCGTGGGCCAGGAGGCCGACTACCTCCGCTGGCTCGTGGAGACCGTGCAGTCGGCCGTGGACGCGCCGTGCTGCATCGACAGCCCCGACCCCAAGGCCATCGAGGCGGCGCTGGCCGTCCACAAGGGCCCGGCGCCCGCCATGATCAACTCGATCAGCCTGGAGAAGGAGCGCTACGACGCCCTGCTCCCGGTGGTGGCCGGCACCGACCTCCGGGTGGTGGCCCTGTGCATGAGCGACGAGGGCATGCCCGAGACGACCAACCAGCGCCTGGCCATCGCCGACAAGCTCGTGAACGGCCTCGTGCAGGCCGGGGTGCCGGTGGGGAACATCTACGTGGACCCCCTCGTCCAGCCGCTCTCCACCCGCAGCGATTTCGGCGTGGAGTTCCTCAACGCCGTGGAGCAGATCATGGCCCGGTTCCCGGGCATCCACACCATGTGCGGGCTTTCCAATATCAGCTACGGCCTGCCGGAGCGAAAACTCCTCAATCAGACCTTCATGGTGATGGCCATCGCCAAGGGCCTGGACGGGGCGATCATCAACCCCCTCGACCGGCGCATGATGGCCCAGATCATCGCGGCCGAGGCCCTGGCCGGCCGGGACAACTACTGCATGAAATACCTCAAGGCCTACCGGGCCAAGCGGTTCGAAAACCTCTGAGATCCCGTGCTTCCCTCCTCCCGGGGCGGGGTCGGCCCCGCCCCGGGGCCCCTTTTTTTCGGGGGGAAGCCGTTCCGGCCCCCACGGGGGCCCTGCGACGCACGAGGGGTAACGCCCGGGTCAGACCCTGATGTGGGAGTGGCGACCGTGTCAGGAATCAGTGGACAGAGGACAGGGGGTTCTCTGACCTCTGACTTCTGAATTCTGGCCCCTGATACGGCAGTCGCTCCCGCAGGATGGAACGGAGCCAACGCTGGAATCGCGAAAGGTTTCCGCGTCCTAACGTCCTAACGTCCTAACGTCCCACCGGAAGCCTCATGGAGTTCCCGATGAACCGAACGCTCTCGGAACCGATCGCCGTGCGGGTGACGCCCCGGCAGGCCCTGCGGCGCCTGCGGATGGAGCGGGTGCCCCGCGGCCTCGAGCGGGCCGCCTCGTTCATCGAGACGGTGGCCGCCCTCGCCGATCCGCGGGGCGTGGCGGTGGAAGGCCGCGTATCGAAGCGCGACGACCGGGGCGTTTCGGTGGGCGGAGTGCGGATCGAAAGCGCCCTTCTCGCCGGGCATCTGGTGGGGGACCGGATCGTGGCCTACGCCGTGACGCTGGGCCCGGCGGTGGAGGAGGCCGCCTCGGCCGCCGACTCCCCCCTAGACCAGTACGGGCTCCACGAGGTGGGAAACCTGTTCCTGGCCAAGGCCCAGGTCCGGTGGAAACGCCGGGTTCGCGAGGCCTTCGGGCTGCCCCGGCTCTCGAGCCTCCATCCGGGGGGCCTGCCCGACTGGCCCATCGAGGGGCAGCGGGCGGTGTTTGGCCTTTTGGGCGACGGCGCGCGAAAGATCGGGGTGGGGCTTACGGAAAGCCTCCTCATGGTGCCGAAGAAGTCCGTTTCGGGGATCTTCTTCCCCTCCCGGGCCCTCCTCGTGTCGTGCCGGTTTTGCGCCCGGGCGTCGTGCCCCTCGCGCCGGGCCCCGTTTGTCGGCGATGCCTCGCCCGCCTCCGGCCCGGCCTGCGGGGTCGGGGCCCACGGCTGAGCCCGGCTCTCCTACCGGGCCGCCCGGCCCCGGGCGGGCCGGCGGAACTCCTCGCGCCGCAGCCCGTGGCGCCGCATCTTGTACCCGAGCAGTTGGCGCGAGATCCCGAGCCGGGCCGCCGCCCGGGTGATGTTCCCGCCCTCGGCCTCCAGGGCCTCGCGAATCGCCCGGCGTTCGGCCGCCTTCTGGGCCTCCTTGAGATCGGCCGGGACGGGCCCCGGCTCCGGCGCCTCCGAAGGGGCCGCGGCCGGCCGGCGCCGCACGAGGTAGGGCGGCAGGTCCCCGAGTTCGAGCCGGTCGCGCTCCGCCACCACGTTCATGGCCCCCTCGATCACATGCTCGAGTTCCCGCACATTGCCCGGCCAGGGGTAGTCGAGGAACAGGTCCATGACCTCGTCGGCCACCCCCTCCACGTGGCGGCCCATCTCCCGGTTGAACCGGTCCACGAAAAACCGCACCAGCACCGGGATGTCGCTACGCCGCTCCCGCAGCGGCGGGATCCGCAGGAACACCACCCCCAGGCGGTAGAAGAGGTCCACCCGCATCCGGCCGGCCTCCACCGCCTGGTGGGGGTCCTCGTTCACGGAACTCAGGAGCTTCACGGCGATGGGCCGCTCCTCCAGCGAACCCACCCGGCGGACCCGCTTTTCCTGAAGCGCCCGCAGGAGCTTCGCCTGGAGCCCCAGTGGCATGGAGTTCACCTCGTCCAGAAAGAGCACGCCCCCGTTGGCCTTCTCGAAGAGGCCCGGCCGATCCACGGCCCCGGTGAACGCGCCCCGCACCGTGCCGAACAGGAGCCCCTCCAGGAGGTTCTCCGGAATGGCCGCGCAGTTGATGGCCACGTACGGGGCGTCCTTCCACGGCCCGAAGGCGTGGATCGCCTGGGCGAAGAGTTCCTTCCCCGTGCCGGTTTCGCCGTGGAGCATCACGGCCGAAGGGGTCAGGGCCGCCGTCTTCGCGGTCTGGACCACCCTTCGGAACGCCGGGTGGTCCCCGATCAGATCGTCGAAGGTGAACCGCTTCTGCTCCCGCTGCGCGTCGACCCCGTCCGGGAGGGTGTGGCTGCAGATCGAGGTCACGGTCTGCTCCACCAGGTGGTAGTCCCGCACAAAGCAGGCCGAACCCACGAGCTCGCCGCCCTCCCCGAACAGCGGGAACACGGAACAGATCGTGTTGGCGATGCGGCCGTACCGGGTGCGGTAGACGAGGTGCTCGTTCAAGACCGGCCGGCCCGACAGAAGGCAGCGCATGATGAGGCTGGTTTCGTCCGTTAGGTCGTAGAGCTCCGTGGCCTTGAGCCCCAACGCCTCCTCGGGGTCGGTCTGGTCGATGCGGGACTGGGCGGGGTTGTAAAACACGATGTACCCCTCCCGGTCCGTCAGGATCACGCCCTCGTCGAACGCCTCCAGGATGTCCCGGTAGTTCACGACAGACCGCAGAAACGCCTCGCGCTCCCGCGGGTTCCGGAATCTCGCTTTGGGCATGGGGCCTCCTCGCCGGTTGCCGGCTTCGCCGGCCGCATGGTATCAACCCTCGGCGCAACCGGGCAAAGCGGCGCGGGGCGCCCGTGCGGACGTTGGGACGTGCGGACGGGCGGACGGGATCCGTGCGGACGCTAGAACGTGGGGACGGGCGGACGGGAAACCGTGCGGACGTTAGGACGGGCGGACGTGCGGACGGACGTAAGTCGCGGGTCGTTGCAGCCCGGCGACCAACGGAGGTTCACTCGACGAACGGCGGTCTCTCGATTCCCGGCGGTTGGTCGTCCCAACGTCCGAGCGATGCTGGAGCGAGGAGTTCTCCATGGACAACGAACTGGCCGCGTTCCTCACCCGCTTTGTCGCGGACCGGGTCGCCCGGGCCGGGGGAAAGACGCCCTACCGGGCGCCCGTGGTGGGGTTCGCGGCGGCCGACGACCCGCTGTGGGGGGAGATCCGCCGGGCGGTGGAGCCCACCCACCTCCTGCCCCGGGAGCTCCTGCCGGGGGCGCGGACCGTGGTGGCGTTCTTCGTGCCGTTTGGGAAGGAGGTGGTGCGGGCGAACCGGCGGGGGGAGGGGGTGGCCGAGGCCTGGACCACGGCCTACCTCGAGACGAATGCGCTCATCAACCGCACCGTGGAGGAACTGATCGACGCCCTGCAGGCCCGGGGGGTTCGGGCCGCTGCCCAGGCGGCCACCCACAACTGGGACCCCGAGACCCTGGTGAGCCGGTGGTCCCACAAATCGGCCGCCTATGTGGCCGGCCTCGGCACCTGGGGGCTCCACCGGATGCTGATCACACCGGCGGGGTGCGCCGGCCGGTTCGGGAGCCTCGCCCTCGACGCCGCGATCTCCCCCACCCCGAGACCCGAGGGGGAGCACTGCCCCTGGTTCCGGGACGGCTCGTGCGGAGCGTGCGTGCGGGCCTGCCCCCGCGGCGCCCTGCGCGAAGCCGGGCCCGGGGAGCCCAACCTGGACAGGTGGGCCTGCTACGCCCGGCTCCAGGAGGTGGAGGCCCGCACCGGCGCCGACGCCTGCGGCAAGTGCGCCGTGGGCCCCTGCGCGTTGGGAGTGCCGTAGGGCGTTGGGACGCTGGGACGCGTGGACGGCGATGCGTTCGAACGCTAGGACGTGCGGACGTGCGGACGGCCGTCCGTTCGGACGTTAGGACGTGCGAACGTGCGGACGGAACGTCCTAGCATCCTACCGTCCCAACGTCCCGCCCACCGCCCAGCGGCGCCCTCACGCCTCCTGTTCCATGAAGGAGCAGATCGCCTCCGCGAACTCGGAGCACTTGAGGCAGGTGGCCCCCTCCATCTGGCGCTCCAGGTCGTAGGTCACCTGCTTGTGGGCCACGGCCCGGGCGATGCCCTCGTGGATGAGCTGGCCCACCCGGTGCCAGCCCAGGTGGTCGAACATCATGGCGCCCGAAAGGATCACGGAGCTCGGATTCACCTTGTCCTGGCCGGCGTACTTGGGGGCCGTGCCGTGGGTGGCCTCGAACACAGCGTACTCGTCGCCGATGTTCGCGCCCGGCGCCATGCCGAGCCCGCCCACCTGGGCCGCGGCCGCGTCGGACATGTAGTCGCCGTTCAGGTTGGGCATGGCGAGCACCCCGTACTCCTCGGGCCGCAGAAGGAGCTGCTGGAACATGGCGTCGGCGATCCGGTCCTTGATCACGATCTTGCCCGTGGGGTGGACGCCCTCGTACTTCTCCCAGAGCTCCTCCTCCGTGACCGTGACGTCGCCGAACTCCTCCCGGGCGACCTCGTACCCCCACTCCTTGAACGCCCCCTCGGTGAACTTCATGATGTTGCCCTTGTGGACCAGGGTCACGGAGTCCCGGTTGTTCTCGAGGGCGTACCGGATGGCCATGCGCACGAGCCGCCGGGTCCGCTCGCGGCTGATCGGCTTGATGCCGACCCCGGCGTCGTCGGGGATGCGCCGGTTCCATTTGATCATCAAAAACTCGATGAGCTCCCGGGCCTCGGGGCTCCCGGCCGGGGCCTCGATGCCCGCGTACACGTCCTCGGTGTTCTCCCGGAAGATGACCACGTTCACCTTCTCGGGCTCGCGCATGGGCGAGGGCACCCCGCGGATGTAGCGCACCGGCCGCACGCAGGCATAGAGGTCGAGCTCCTGGCGCAGGGTCACGTTGAGGCTTCGGATGCCGCCGCCCACGGGCGTGGTGAGCGGCCCCTTGATGGCCACCCGGTAGCGCTTGATCGCCTCGAGGGTGGCCGCCGGGAGCCATTCGCCGAACCGGTCGAAGGCCTTCTCCCCGGCGAACACCTCGTACCAGCACACCTTGCGCTCCCCGCCGTAGGCGAGCTCCACGGCCCGGTCGAACACCCGGCGCGCCGCCCGCCAGATGTCGGGGCCGGTACCGTCGCCCTCGATGAACGGGATGATGGGGTCGTTGGGCACCTTGAGCCGGCCGTCGGGCCCCTTCTCGATGGGGCTCCCCGAGGCCGGCGGATCGAACTGGATCACCTGAGACAAGGCGGTTCCTCCCTTTTCGAAGCTAGAAGGCTTGAAGGCTGGAAGGCTGGGAAGCTGGGAAGCGAAACGGCCGCTCTCTACGTGCCCATCTCCCAGGAGCTCAGGTACTTCTGCTGCTCCTCGGTCAGGGTGTCGATGGCCACGCCCATGGTCTCGAGCTTGAGCTTCGCCACCCACTCGTCGATCTCCCGGGGCACCGTGTATACCCGGGGCTCGAGCGTGCCCGCGTTTTGGATGGCCCACTCCGTCGTGAGCGCCTGCACCGCGAAGCTCATGTCCATCACGCTCGCCGGGTGCCCCTCGGCCGCCGCCAGGTTGATCAACCGGCCCTCGCCCAGGAGGTAGATCTCCCGGCCGTCGGCAAGCACGTAGGCGTCCACGTTGGGCCGCACGTCCTTCTCCACCCGTTCGGCCAGCCCCTCCAGGGCCGGGATGTCGATCTCCACGTTGAAGTGGCCCGAATTGGCGACGATGGCCCCGTTCTTCATCACCTCGAAGTGCTCGCGCCGCAGCACGTGGATGTCGCCCGTCAGGGTGCAGAACACATCCCCGATCCGCGCGGCCTCGGCCATGGGCATCACCTCGAACCCGTCCATCACGGCCTCGAGGGCCCGCAGGGGCTCCACCTCGGTCACCACCACCCGGGCCCCCATGCCCCGGGCCCGCGTGGCCACGCCCCGGCCGCACCACCCGTACCCGGCCACCACGAAGGTCTTCCCGGCCAAGAGCACGTTTGTGGCCCGGAGGATCCCGTCGATGGTGGACTGGCCCGTGCCGTAGCGGTTGTCGAAAAGGTGCTTGCAGTCGGCGTCGTTCACCGCCACCACCGGGAATTTGAGCGCCCCGTCCTGCTCCATGGCCCGAAGCCGGATCACCCCCGTGGTGGTCTCCTCCATGCTCGCCACCACCTGGTCGTGGAGTTCCGGGTAGTCCGAATGGATCACGCTCACCAGGTCCGCCCCGTCGTCCATGGTGACGTCGGGCCGGTGCTCCACGGCCGCCCGGATGTGGGCGTAGTAGGTGTCGCGGTCCTCGCCCCGGATCGCGTAGGTCGGGATCCCGAACTCCAGCGTCAGGGCAGCGGCCACGTCGTCCTGGGTCGAAAGGGGGTTCGAGGCGCACAGCACCAGGTCCGCGCCCCCCGCCTTCAGGGTCCGGGCCAGGTTCGCGGTTTCGGTGGTGATGTGCAGGCACGCGCTCATCCGCCGGCCCGCGAGCGGCTTCTCCCTCTCGAACCGCTCCCGGATCTTCGCGAGCACCGGCATCTGCCGGTCGGCCCACAGGATGCGCTTGACCCCCAACTCCTTCAGATTCGGATCCTTGATGTCGCCCTTCAACGAAAGCTCCTTTGCGTGTGTAGGCTGGAAGGCTGGAAAGCTAGGAGGCTGGGACGCCAGGGGGGCGAGCGGCCCCACTCACCGGATTCAGCGTCCACCGATTCCGCCCCACCTCCCCACGATTTACGATTTACGATTCACGATTCACGCCCCAAAGCCCCTTAGAGCCCTGCTGCCCGGCGCAGCTCCTCGGCCTTGTCGGTGCGCTCCCAGGTGAACTCCGGCTCGTTGCGGCCGAAGTGGCCGTAGGCCGCGGTCTTCTTGTAGATGGGTCGCAGGAGGTCCAGGTGCTCGATGATCTGCTTGGGCTTCAGCGGGAACACCTCGCGCACGAGCCGCGCGATCCGGTCCGGCTCCACCTTCCAGGTGCCGAAGGTGTCCACCATGATCGACACCGGCTCGGCCACGCCGATGGCGTACGAGATCTGGATCTCGCACTTGTCCGCCAGCCCCGCGGCCACCACGTTCTTCGCGATGTAGCGCGCCATGTACGAGGCCGACCGGTCCACCTTTGTCGGGTCCTTGCCCGAGAACGCCCCGCCCCCGTGGCTCCCCTGGCCCCCGTAGGTGTCGACGATGATCTTCCGGCCCGTGAGCCCGCAGTCCCCCATCGGCCCGCCGATCACGAACCGGCCCGTGGGGTTGATGTAGTACCGGGTGTTCTGGGTGAGCAGGTGCTCCGGGATCACCGGCTTCACCACCTCCTCCAGCACGGCTTCGCGCACCTGGGCCTGGGTCACCTCGGGCGAGTGCTGGGTGCTCACCACGATCGCGTCCACGCTCACGGGCTTGGAGTCCACGTACCGGATCGTCACCTGGCTCTTGCCATCGGGCCGCAGGAAATCCACGATGCCCTTCTTCCGCACCTCCGCGAGCCGCCGGGTCAACCGGTGGGCGAACACGATGGGCATGGGCATCAGTTCCTCGGTCTCGTTCGTCGCGTACCCGAACATGAGGCCCTGGTCGCCGGCGCCCTGCTCGTGGTCCTCCTTCTCGTCCACGCCCATGGCGATGTCGGGGCTTTGCTTGTCGATCGAGGTCAACACTGCGCAGGTTTCCCAGTCGAACCCCAGGGCCGGGTCGGTGTACCCGATCTCCTTGATCGTCTGGCGCACGATGTCCGGCATGTGGGCGTAGGCCTCGGTGGTGATCTCGCCGGCGATGATCGCCATGCCCGTGGTCACCAGGGTCTCGCAGGCCACCCGGCTCCGAGGGTCCTGGGCGATCAGGGCGTCCAGCACCGCGTCGGAGATCTGGTCGGCCACCTTGTCGGGGTGGCCCTCGGTCACGCTCTCGGAGGTGAACAGAAAATCGGTCATGCCCATGGTTGTGCTCCTTTCGGTTGGATCGGTCTTCGGTCCGCGGTCGGCAGTCCCCGGTCCGGGAAAGCCAACAACGCCGGACCGGGGGAATCATCTCGCCGTCGGGCTGCCTCGCAGCCCTTCCGAGTTGTCGTCCGTCTTCTGTCCCCTGCCCCCTGTCCTCTGACTCCTGCCCCCTACGCCTCGCCGCCCCATTCCAGGGGGTCCACCAGCCAGGGGTAGTGGGCCCGCATGTAGTCCTCCACGAACGCGTGCACCTCGGTGGCCGTGCGGAGCTCCAGCGCCCGGGCCGCGAGGTCCCGGGCCTCCGCCAGGGTGGTGTGGTGGATGATCCGCTTGACCCGGGGGATCGAAAGGGTGTGCATGGAAAGCTCCGTCACCCCGAGGCCCAGGAGGACCAGGGTGTAAAGCTCCTCCCCCGCCATCTCGCCGCACACCGCCACCGGGATCTTCTCCCGAGCCCCGGCCTCGCAGGTGGCCCGGATCATCCGGAGCACGGCCGGATGGAGCGGCTCGTAGAGGTATGCCACGTGCTCGTTCACCCGGTCGATGGCCAGGGCGTACTGGATCAGGTCGTTCGTGCCGATGGAAAGGAAGTCCACATGGGGGGCCAGAAGGTCCGCCGTGACCGCGGCCGACGGCACCTCGATCATGGCGCCCACGGGCACGTTCCGATCGTACGCCCGCCCCGCCGCCTCCAGTTCGGCTTTGGCCTCTTCGAGCACCTTCAGGACCTCCAGAAGCTCCCCCACCCCCGAGATCATGGGGAACATGATCCGTACCGAGCCATGGGCGCTCGCCCGGAGGATCGCCCGGAGTTGGGTCCGGAACAACTCCCTCTCCTTGAGGCACAGCCGGATCGACCGTAGCCCCAGGGCCGGGTTGCCCTCGTCCTCGATCGGGACCGCCTGGACCATCTTGTCCCCCCCGATGTCCAGGGTGCGGATGGTCACCGAAAAGGGCTTCACGGCCTCCGCGACCCTGCGGTAGGTCTCGTACTGCTCCTCCTCCGAGGGGGGTTCCTCCCGGTTCATGTACAGGAACTCGGTGCGGTAAAGGCCGATGCCCTCGGCCCCGTAGCGCCGCAGGGACCGGATCTCGTCCAGAAGCTCGATATTTGCTCCCACCCGCACCTTGTGGCCGTCGCGGGTGACCGCGGGCAACACCGCCAGGGCCTCGAGCTCCTGGCGAAACGCCTCGTAGCGGGCCTTCTTGCGGCGAAACGCCTCGAGCTCCTCCGGGGTGGGGTTCAGGACGACCTCGCCGGCCAGGCCGTCCACCACGATGGTGTCGCCGCCGTTGGCCACGTCGGTGACGGTCTCGAGGCCCACCACGGCCGGGATGCCGAGGCTCCGGGCCAGGATCGCGGTGTGGGACGTGCGGCCGCCCAGGTCGGTCACAAACCCCTTGATCCTCGAAACGTCCATCTGGGCCGTATCCATGGGCGAGAGGTCGTGGGCCACCACCACCACGTCGCCGCGGATGTCTGCGATGCTCTCGTGCCGCCGGCCGGTGAGGTTGCGAAGGATCCGGTCCCCCAGGTGCTCCAGGTCGGTCTTCCGGTCGCGGAAATACTCGTCGTCCATGGCGTCGAACGACGCCTTGACCTGCTCGAGCACCTGCCACAGGGCCCAGTCGGCGCTCTCCAGGTTCTCCCGGATCCGGCGCTCGGTCTCCCCGGCGATCATCCGGTCCTGGAGCATCAGGAGGTGCACGTCCACGAGGTACGAATGTTCCCCGAGCGTGCCTTCCTTGTAGTGGGCCTTGATCTCCTCCAGTTGACGGCGGGTCTCGTCGAGCGCGCGGCGGAACCGCTCGACCTCCGCCTCGACCTCCGAGGGCTCGATGATCTTCTCGGGCGGATGGACCTTGCGCCGGTCCACCAGGTACGCCTTCCCGATCACGATCCCGGGGCTCACGGGGATCCCCCGTAGCCTCGCCCTCTGCCTGAGGACCTTCACGCCGTCTCCTTCTCTTCCCAGAACCCGTTGCGGATGAGTTCGCCCAGTTCCTCTACGGCACGTACGGCGTCGTCGCCCTGGGCCCGGACCGTGATCCGGCTCCCCTTGGCGGCCGCGAGCATCAGAAGTCCCATGATGCTCTTGCCGTTGACGACCGTGCCGTCCTTTTCCACCTCGATGTGGGACCGGAACTTCTGGGCCGTCTGCACCAGGGCGGCCGCGGCCCGGGCGTGGAGCCCCAGGGTGTTCACGATCTCGAACGTGCGTTCCACCATGTCGGCTGCGCTCACCACCACACCCCCAGGATCACACACGCGCTTCCCCACGCCGCCACGAGCCACTCCACCCGAAGCCCCCGCCGAACCGCCTGCGACGCGACCACCGCAACCACCGCCCCGGAGACCCCCCAGATCCAGGCCTCGACGCCCGAGGCGCCGCCCAACCCCCGCCCCAGGGCCAAAACCAGCCCGCCGCCGACACACGCCGCGGCGAGGTCCTTGAGCACCAGGGCGCCCCGAAGGAACCCGGCCCGGGCGAGATCCTGGGCCACGGCCGGCCCCCTGCGGTAGCCCCGCAGGAGCCACGCGGCCCGAAACGCAAGGCCGAGTCCCCCGAACACCGCGACGAAGGCCCACGGCCCCCACCCGAACCCGGCCCAGGCCAGCACAACCGCCCCCGCCAGCAGCGCGGGCTTCAGGCCCGCCCAGAAAAAGCTGTCCCCCAGGGCGCCGCAGGGGCCCATGACGGCGTTCTTGAACCGGCGGATGTCGTCGGCCGGCGCCCCGTCCTCCTCGAGCCGCACCACCGCGCCCACCACGGCCACGGCCAGAAACGGATGGGTGTTGAAGAACTCGAGGTGCCGGGCCAGGGCCTCCCGGTACGCCTTGCCCTGCCCGTGGATCCGGCGGAGCGCCGGCTCCACGGCCCAGGCGAACCCCACCGACTGGAACGAGCCGAAGCTCCACGCGGCCTGAAGCGCCAGGGTACGAAGCCCGCACCGAAGGAGATCCGTCGGCCTCACCGCGGCCATAGCCCGGCCCTCTGTCCCCCGGCCGCCACCGAGGCCCCCGCGGAAAACCACGCGATTCCCCTGCCGGCCGGCAGCCGCCCAAGGCAGGCGGCCGCCCCGAGCACCGGGAGCGTAACGCCCAGAAGCTCGAGACCCCGGTACGCGGGGGCGGGCACCCGGTCGCCCCCCCACGCGGCAAGGCCGGCGAGTCCCCCTGCGACCAGCATCCCCACCGCACCGAATCGCAGGGCGCCAAGCGCCACGAGCCGCCCCAGATGCACCGGCCGGCCGGAGGCCAGACGCGCCCGGGCCCGCTCGGCCAAGCCGTTGTTCCAGCGGCGCACGGCCTCGTCGACCCGCCCGGCCAGGTGGCCGGCCAAGAGCCCCAGGAGCACGCCGTACCCGCCTGCCGCCCAGGGCCCCGCCTCCTCCGGGAACGCGCACGCGCCCGCGGCCGCCGCGATCCCGGCGGCCGCCTCGTCCGGGGGCACGGCCGCACCCACCGGAAGATCGTAAAGCCAGAACAGCTCCAGGAGCGCGCCCGCCAGCAGGCCCGCCTCGGGCCGGCCGAGGATCCACCCCACGGCCGCCCCCACGACCAGGGGCCGGCCCACGCCCGCCTGCACCAGCGCCGTGCGGTCGAGCGCCGCCACCGCGGCGAGCGCCCCGATCCACAGCCACTCCGGGGTCATCCGGACCGCCCCCTGTTCCCGAGCACCGTCTCCGGCGGAGGCGCCGCATCCGAGGGCACGGCGCGCACGTCGAGCTCGACCCCTTGGGCCGCGAGGCTACGAAGTTCCTCCACGTCCTCTTCGGTCAGGTACACGGTCCGGCTCACGGGCTGTCCGCCTTCCCGGGGATGGACGTTCCCCAGGTTCAACCGATCGAACCGCAGGCCCGCCCGGAACGCGGCCAGGGCCGCGGCGACGTCGGGAAAAAGCACCAGGACCCGTCGGGCCGGATCCTGGCTCACGATCCTTTGCGCCTCGTCCGGGCCCACCACCTCCACCCGGAGTCGCGGCGTGCTGAGGGCCTCGAACAGGCTGCGGCGGAAGGGGTCACGGCTTTCGGCCTCCCCCACCACCACGATCAGGTCAGCCCGCACGTGGGGCACCCAGGTTTCCAGGACCTGGCCGTGCACCAGCCGGTTGTCCACCCGCGCGAGCACCACGCTCATCGCGCCCCCTCGGCGGGCTTGCGCTCCCAGAGTTCGCTGGCGAGCACGAAACTGCGAGCGCCGTACTGCCGAAGCATCTCCGCCAGGGTCGCCACCCCGGTGCCCTGGCGGGCCGTGTGGGCCTTCAGGAGCACCGGCAGGTTGACCCCGGCCAGCACCTCCACCCGGCCCGGTTCCATGAACGGGAGACTCAGGTTCATGGGGGTTCCGCCGAACATATCGGTCAAGACGAGCACCCCCTCGCCCTGGTCCGCCTTCCGGATCGTCTTTTCCAACCGGCGCCGGGCCTCCTCGACAGGATCCCGATAGCTCAAGGCCACGGCCCACACCCCTGGCATGGGCCCGGCGATCCCCTCAGCCGCCCGAACGAGGGCCTCGGCCAAATCCTGGTGCGCCACAACCACGATCCCGATCACGGCTGTTCCTCGTCCCGCGCCGCCCTTCGCCCCTTTCTCATCGCTCCACATCCCGGTGGAAGATCCGAGCCTCCCGGCCCTGCGCCGCCAGGCGCCGGGCCATCTCCTCGACCAGGGTGACCGACCGGTGTTTTCCGCCGGTACATCCCACCGCCACCGTCAGGGAGGTCTTTCCCTCTTGCTCGTAGAGCGGGATCAGGTACTCCACGAGGTCCAAGAATCGGGCCAAAAACTCTTGGGCCGGTTCGGTTTCGAGCACATAGGCCTGCACCTCGGCCTCCCGCCCCGTTCGGCCCTTGAGTTCGGGCACGAAGTAGGGGTTCGGCAGGAACCGCACGTCCACCAGGAGGTCGGCCTCGTGGGGGATGCCGTACCGGTACCCAAAGCTCACCAGGTTGACCCGCAGTGTCCGGTCCTCGGCGCCCGTCTGGAAGTAACTCCAGATCGCCTTCTTGAGGTCGTGCACCGTCATCCCGGAGGTGTCGATCACCCGGTCCGCCGCCCCCTTGATCTCCTCAAACAAGGCCCGCTCCCGGCGGATGCCGTCGAGGATCGCCCCCTCCCCGGCCAGCGGGTGCCGGCGCCGGGTCTCGCTGAACCGCCGCACGAGGGCGTCGTCGGTGGCCTCGAGGTAGAGCACCTCGGTGCGGATGCCGAGTCGCTCGGCTTCCTGGAACGCCTGGCGGTAGTCCTCGAGGAAGTGGGGCTCCCGGAGATCCATCCCCACGGCCACCTTCTGGATCTCGCCCCCGGCGAGCACGCTCAACTCGAGGAACCGCACCAGGAGCCGGGCCGGCAGGTTGTCGACGCAGAAAAACCCCAGGTCCTCGAGGGCCCGAAGCGCCGAGGACTTCCCCGACCCCGAAAGGCCGGTCACCACCACGAGCCGCACCCGCTTCACGGCTCCCCCCGCAGCGCCGAGCCCAGCCGCTCGGCCAAGCGGATGGCCGAGTTGTGGCCGATCTGCTTCAAGAGGTGGTTCCGGGCCGCCACCTCCACCACCGAGGCGATGCTCCGGCCCGGGGCCACCGGGATCCGAAGGTACGGCACGTCCACCCCGAGCACGGGCTGGGTGCGCTCGTCGAGCCCGAGCCGCTCGTAGGCCTCCCCTTCCCTCCAGGGGACGAGCTCGATCACGAGTTCCACCTCCTTTTGGTCGCGCACCGAGGTGATGCCGAAGAGCTCCCGGATGTCGAGGATGCCGATCCCCCGGATCTCCACGTGGTAACGCGCGAGTTCGAGCCCCGTGCCCACCAGCCGAAACGGCGGATACCGCCGGATCTCCACCACGTCGTCGGCCACCAGCCGGTGGCCCCGGCGCACGAGGTCGAGGGCGCACTCGCTCTTGCCGATGCCGCTCTCGCCCGTGAGCAGGATTCCCACCTCCATCACGTCCACGAGAACGCCGTGGATCCGCACCCGGGGTGCCAACCGGTCGGCCAGAAAGCGGTCCACCCGATCAATGAACACGGAACTGCGCAGGGTGGTGCGAAGGAGGGGAACCCGGGCACGGTCGGCCTGGGCCCGGATGTAGTCCGGGGGCTCGAGGGCCTTGGTGACCACGAAGCACGCCGCCCCCGCCTCGAACACCCGGGCCACGTTGGCCTCGGCCACGGCCCGGTCGAGGGTCGCGAGGTAGGCCAGTTCCGTCTCCCCCAGGATCTGCACCCGGTGCGGCCGGATCTGGGGCACGTACCCGGCCAGGGCGAGCCCGGGTTTTTGGATCCGGGGCACGCGGATCTCCCGGTCGAGCCCCTCCGCACCAGCCACCAACTCCAAATCGAGGCGATAGCCGGCCGCCTCCGAAAGGAGGTCGGCCACCGTGAGGCGGGGCTGGAACCCCTCAGTACTTTTCATCCTCACGGGAGATGATCTCGTAGAGGGCTTCGGCGGACTCGGCCTGGAGGAGCTCTTCCCGGAACGCCCGGTCCTTGAGGAGCCGCGAGATCCGGGCCAGAGCCTTGAGGTGGGTGCTCGCGGAGTCTTCGGGGGCCATGAGCAGGAAGAACAGGTGGACGGGCGCGCCGTCCATGGCGTCGAACTCGACGCCCTCGGGGCTCCGGCCGAACACCGCCACGAGCTCCTTGAGGTCCGAAAGCTTCCCGTGGGGAATTGCAATCCCCTCCCCGATGCCGGTGCTCCCCAGGCGCTCCCGGTCCAGGAGGATCTGGACCGCCTGGCGGGCGTCGCGGACCTTCTGGTCGGCCACGAGCACGTCCACCAACTCGGCCAGCACCCCTTCCTTATCCCGGGACTTCAGGTGGGGCACGATTCGCTCCCTGGACAGAAATTCGAGCAGTTTCATCCGTACCGCCTCCCGAGGGTTCCCGAGCGCCCGCCTCTGGCCCGGATCAGGCCGGCTCGATCAGGCCGTAGTTTCCGTCTTCTCGCCGGTAGAGCACCTTCACCTGGCCGTCCTCGTCGGTGAACACGAGGAACTGCCGGTCAGTCAGGTCCATCTCCATGACCGCGTCCTCCACGCTCATGGGCTGGCTCGTGTAGTGCTCGGTCTGGATCACCCGCGGGGTCGGCGGCGCGCCCTCGGCCTCCTCCCCCTCGGCCTCGGCCGGCTCGAACGCGAGCACCCGCTCCTGGAGCGCCCGGGCCTCCTTGGCCCGCAGCGGCTTGTGGCGCTTGAGCTTCTCCTTGTAGCGCTTGAGCTGGCGCTCCAGCTTGTCGACCACGTTGTCGATGGCGCTGTAGAAATCGGAACTCTCCTCCCGGGCGTGGATCCGGGTGCCGTTGGCGTGCAGGGTGACCTCGGCCAGGTGCCGGATCTTCTCGGCCGTCAGGACCACGTGACCGTCCACGATCCCGTCGAAGTACTTATGGAGCCGCTGCACCTTCTCCGCGGCGTACTGCTTGAGGGCGTCGGAGGGCTCTGCGTGACGAAAGGTGATATTGAGGTTCATCGGTTCCTCCTGAGGGGCTTTCGAAAAGAGGAGCGCGGGAGCCTACCAAACCCCCCTTGGGGTGTCAATTTCGCGAGGTCCGCCGGGCGGTTCCGGGCCGCCGAGAGCGGTCAGAAGTACCGCCGCCGGGACGACGACGGGAGGATCCCCATGCTCTCCCGGTACTTGCTCACGGTGCGGCGGGCGATCTTGAGGCCCCACCGCTGGGCGAGCTGCCGGGCGATCTCGAGGTCGCTCAGGGGGTTCTGGGGATCCTCCTCGCTGATGAGCTCCCGGATCCGGGCCTTGACGCTCCGGCTCGCCAGATCCTCCCCGTCGGCGCTCTGGATGCCGCTCGAGAAAAAGAATTTCAGTTCGAACGTCCCCTGGGGGGTGTGCATGTACTTGTTGGTGGTGATCCGGCTCACCGTGGACTCGTGCATGCCGATGTCGTCGGCCACGTCCCGGAGGATGAGCGGCCGGAGGTAGTTCACCCCCTTGTCCAGGAACTCCCGCTGGAACTTCACGATGGAGCAGGCCACCTTGTAGAGCGTCTGCTGGCGCTGGTGGATGCTCTTGATGAGCCACACCGCGGCCTGCATCCGCTCCTGCACGTACCCTCGGGCCTCCTGGCTCTCGGGCCGGTCGTCCTTGAGGAGCCGCTGGTAGTACCGGGAAATCCGGAGCCGGGGCACCCCCTCGTCGTTGAGGCGCACCACGTAGTCGTCGCCCTCCTTGACCACGAACACGTCGGGCACCACGTAGTCCGCCCCGGTGGAGGCGAAGTTCCGGCCCGGCCGGGGCTCGAGCTGGGCGATCTGGCGGGCCGCCTCCACCACGTCGTCGAACTCCACCCCGAGGCGGGCCGCGAGCTTCTTGTAGTTCTTGGTCTCGAGCTCCTTCATCCCCTCCAGGAGGACCCGCTCCACCAGCGGATCGAGGCCGTGCTCCCGGGCCTGGCGAAGAAGGCACTCCTCGAGGCTCCGGGAGGCCACGCCCAGGGGCTCGAACTCCTGCACCGCCGCGAGCACCCGCTCCACGTGGTCCACCGCGGCTCCCGCGGCCTCGGCGATCTCCTCGACGGTGGCCCGCAGGTAGCCGTCCTCGTCCACGTTGCCGATGATGAACTCGGCCACGGTGCGGTCGTCGCCCTCGATCGGGCTCAGGCTCAGTTGCCACAGGAGGTGGTCCTGGAGGGTTTGCTCCCGGCTCAGGTAGTTCTCGTAGGAGGGGACGTCCTCGGGGACGTCGATGGGGGCGTCGGGGGTGGGGTTGATGTCGTAGTGGGCGATGAACTGTTCCCAGTCGATCTCCGGCTCCCGGGCCTCGCCGTCCTTTCCGTCGGCCTCCGCGGCCTCGGCCTGGGGTTGGGTCGGGGTCTCGCCCTCGGGCTCGGCGGTTTCCTCGGAGGCGCCGTCGTCCCGCACCTCCTCGAGAAGGGGGTTTTCCTCGAGCTCCTCCCGCACCCGCTCCAGGAGCTCCAGACGAGAGAGCTGCAGGAGCTTGATCGCCTGCTGGAGCTGGGGGGTCATCACCAGCTCCTGGGTCAGGCGCAGCTGCTGGTTCAGGTTCTGCCGGATCTCAAGTGCCATGGCACCGTTTCGCTAACGTGTTCCGCCGCGCCCCGGCTTAGGCCGAACGCAGCGCCGCATCCTGCGGAGGAACTCCCTCCCCCCTCGGGCCCCGCCGCGGCGCGCCGAGGCTCATATCGGGAGCCAGTGGACAGACGAAAGAGGACAGGAGTTCCTTGAGGCCTGGCCTCTGACTTCTGGGTCCTGGGACGGTCGACGCTCCCCCTGGGCAGGACAGCCTCCGGAGATCGAATCGCGGCCGCCTAGCCGCCCAGCCGCCTAGCCGCCTAGCCGAAAATCCTCCCCCAGATAAACGGATCGGGCCCGGGGGTGCCGGGCCACCTCGTCGGGCGTCCCGTGCACCAGAAGCTCGCCGCGGCTCACCACGTAGGCCCGGTCGCACACGCCCAGGGTTTCGCGAACATTGTGGTCTGTGAGTATGACACCGATCCCCAGGCCCTTCAACTGCAATATCCGGTCCCGGATCTCGGCGATGGCGATGGGATCGATGCCGGCGAAGGGTTCGTCCAGGAGCATGAAGGCCGGGTTCGTGGCAAGCGCCCGGGCGATCTCGACCCGGCGGCGCTCCCCTCCGGACAGGAGATGGGCCTTGCGGTCCTCGAGATGCCGGATGGAAAGGGCCTCCAGCACGGCCTCGGTGCGCTCCTCGGCCTCCAGCCGGGGAACACCCCGGGCCTCAAGCACCCCGTAGACGTTCTCCCGCACCGTGAGGCCCCGGAACACGCTGGCCTCCTGGGGCAGGTACCCGACCCCGAGCCGCGCCCGGCGGTACATGGGCAGGCCCGTGATCTCCCGCTCGTCGAGCCACACGGAGCCCTCGTCGGGCCGCACGAGCCCCACGATCATGTAAAACGTGGTGGTCTTCCCCGCGCCGTTGGGCCCGAGAAGCCCCACCACCTCCCCCCGGCCCACCGCGAGGTCGATCCGCCGCACCACCTCGTGGCCCCGGTAGCGCTTCACAAGGCCCCGGGCCTCGAGCCGCGCGGGCCCGGTCAT
Organism: Deferrisoma palaeochoriense; assembly: GCF_054656955.1. Taxonomy (NCBI): domain Bacteria; kingdom Pseudomonadati; phylum Thermodesulfobacteriota; class Deferrisomatia; order Deferrisomatales; family Deferrisomataceae; genus Deferrisoma; species Deferrisoma palaeochoriense. The sequence goes on along the minus strand of NZ_BAAHXI010000060.1, from coordinate 5,265 downwards.
CGGCCCTCCCCGGCGCCCTTGCCCTGGGGGTAGATCACGGCCCGGGCGCCCTCGACCACGGAGCGGTCCTCGGCCAGAAACAGGGTGATCCGCTCCCCCGCCACCACGTCCTTCCCCCGCCAGACCTTGGGGTCCCCCTGGAGCACCACCGTGCCCCGGCCGGCGTCGTAGAGGGCCTCCCGGCCCGTGGCGAGCACCTCCCCCCGGCGGATGCGCACGTCCCCCGACGCCCGGGCCTCCCGGAGTTCCCGGGTGTCGGGGTCGAGCACCACCTCGAGCCGCTCGGCCTCGAGGACGAGATCGCCCTGGCGGGCCCTCACGTGGCCCGTGAACACCACCCGGCCCTCGCCCCCCAGCACCTCCAGGCTGTCGGCGTCCACCTGGAGGGGCTCCTTCCCCTGGGCCCACGCCCCCAACGGGACCTCCGCCCCCAGGGCGCCCCCCGCGAGGCAGAGCGCGATGGCGAGCGCCGATACGAATCGTTTCACCTCGACCCACCTCCCACCACGGCCCGCACCGGGCCGCGCACCCGCGCCCGTCGCGCTTCGAGGTCCACCGTGGCGCCGGCCCCCTCGAGCCGAACGCCCGGCCCCCGGCCCTCCAGCCGGCCCGGAACCTCGATCCGGGCTTTGCTGCGGTCGTACCGGGCCGCCTCGGCCCGGAGTTCGTACCCCGCCCACCGGATCGCCACCCCCCCGGCGAGGGACACGGTCCGGCCCGCCGCGATCCGCGCCTCGGCCCCGGCCACCTCGGTGGGGTCCCGGCCGGGCTCCCGGATCTCCACCCGCACCTCCTCCATCCGGCCTGCCCGGTCCTCCTCGACCCCCTCGGCCCGGGCCGCCCGGAGCCGCCAGGTGCGGCCGTCGGGTTCCTGCCCCTCGATCTCGATCCCCTCGGCCCGGGACACGGTGCGTTCCTGCCGGCTCGTCCCGGGCGCTTCCGGCTTCTCGGGCGCCCGGTCCCGGCCCACCAGGGCCCAGGCGGCCCCGAGCGCGGCCGCGATCCCCAGGGCCACCCACCCGCGTCTCACGGCACGAGGGGTTCGGGGTGGAAGTACTTGCGGGTCACCTCGTCCCAGGCGCCCCGGGCCCGCAGGATCGCCTCGCAGGCCTCCCGCACCGCCCCCCGTCCGCCGGGCCGCCCGGTGACCCAGTGGACCCGCTCCCTCACGTACTCCGGGGCGTCGGCCACGGTGATCCCGAGGCCCACCTGGGTCAGGACCGGCAGGTCCACCAGGTCGTCCCCCATGTAGGCCACCACCTCGGGCGCTACCCCCCGGCGGGCCAGGATCTCCCGGACCACCTCCAGCTTGTTTCGCACCCGCTGGTGCACCTCGGTGACCCCGAGTTCCCGGGCCCGGTGCTCCACCACCCGGCTCCGGCGTCCCGTGACAAACCCCACGGCCACCCCGGCCCGCTGGAGCAGCTTGAGCCCGTGGCCGTCGGTCACGTCGAAGGCCTTGGTCTCGACGCCCCGGTCGTCGAGGACCACCCGGCCGTCGGTGAGCACCCCGTCCACGTCGAGGAGCAAAAGCTCCACCCGGGCCATGCGTTCTTCAAGCGTCATCGAAGCCCCGCCTTGACGAGATCGTGGATGTGCACCACCCCCCGCACCCGGTCCGGGTCGTCCGGCTCGGTCACGAAGAGCGCCGTGATGGCGTGGCGCTCCATGGTCCGCAGCGCGTCGATGGCCAGCGTGCCGCTCGGCACCCGCTTCGGGTCTGGGGTCATGACCTCCCGGGCCCGCTTCTCGAGGAAGCCGGGGATTCGCTCGAGCCCCCGCCGGAGGTCACCGTCGGTGACCACCCCCAGGAGCCGACCCTCGGGGTCGAAGACCCCGGTGAGCCCCAGCCGCTTCGAGGTCATCTCCACTAGCACCTCCGGCATCGGGGCCTCGGCCCCCACCCGGGGCACGGCGTCGCCGTCGTGCATGAGGTCGTCCACCTGGAGCACGAGCCGTCGGCCCAGGGCCCCGGCCGGGTGGAACCGGGCGAAATCCTCGGCCGTGAAGCCCTTCCGGACCATGAGGGCCGCGGCCAGGGCGTCGCCCAGGGCCAGGGTGGCCGTGGTGGACGCCATGGGCGCAAGGTTCAGGGGACAGGCCTCCTCCTCGACCGGCACGTGGAGCACCACGTCGGCCCGGCGGGCCAGGGTGGAGCGGGGGTTCCCCGTGATCGCCACGAGGCCGAGCTCGAGCCGCCGGATCACCGGCAGGATCTCCACGAGCTCCTCGGTCTCGCCGGAGTTCGAGGCGGCGATCACCACGTCGCCCCGGGCCAGGATGCCCAGGTCCCCGTGGACCCCCTCGGCCGGATGGAGGAAAAACGAGGGCGTGCCGGTGGAGGCGAAGGTGGCCGCGATCTTCCGGCACACGATCCCGCTCTTGCCCATGCCGGTCAGCACGACCTTGCCCCGGCACGACTCCAGAAGGTCCACGGCCCGGTCGAACTCGGGTCCCAGGGACGCGGCGAGCCGGGTCAGGGTGTCGGCCTCGATCCGGAGCACCCGGCGGGCCGTGTCGAGCGCGCTCATGCCCCGGCCCCCCGCCGCACCCGGTCGAGGGCCACCACCGTGCGAAGGAGCGGCTCGAGCTCGCCCAGGGCCACCGAGTTGGGGCCGTCGCACAGGGCCCGGTCCGGGTCGGGATGGACCTCCAGGAACAGGGCGTCCACCCCCACGGCGGCCGCGGCCCGGGCCAGCGCGGGCACGGCCGAGCGGTCGCCCCCGGACCGGCCGCACAGGGCCCCGGGCTGCTGCACGCTGTGGGTCGCGTCGAACACCACGGGCCACCCGAGCCGCTTCATGCGCTCGAGCCCCTGGAAGTCCACCACCAGGTACCGGTACCCGAACGAGGTGCCGCGCTCCGTGAGGAGCACCCCAGCCGCCCCGCCGGCCAGGGCCTTGCGGGCGGCCGCCTCCATGTCCTCGGGGGCGAGGAACTGGCCCTTCTTCACGTTCACGGGCTTACCCGTGGACCCGGCGGCGAGGAGGAGGTCGGTCTGGCGGCACAGGAACGCGGGGATCTGGAGACAGTCGAGCACCTCGCCGGCCGCCCGGGCCTGGTCGGCCGAATGGACGTCGCTCAGCACCGGAAGGCCCGTTTCGGCCCGCACCCGTTCCAGGACCCGCAGGCCCTCCTCAAGCCCCGGGCCCCGGAAAGAATCGAGGCTCGTGCGGTTTGCCTTGTCGTAGGAGCTCTTGAAGACCAGGGGGATCCCGAGGCGGCCGCACAGGTCCGACAGCCCCTCGGCCACCCGCAGCACTAGGTCCTCCGACTCGATCACGCAGGGCCCGGCGATGAGCGCCAGGGGCGCCCCGCCCCCCACCGCCACCGGCCCGATCCGGACCGCGCCGCTCACGCCGCCTCCTTGCGGGCCCGCTTGTACGCCAGGGCCGCCCGCACGAACGCCCGGAATAAGGGGTGGGGGTCGGTGGGCCGGCTCTTGAACTCGGGGTGGAACTGGCACCCCACGAACCACGGATGGTCCGGCACCTCCACCATCTCCACCAGCCGGCCGTCGGGGGAAAGCCCCGAGAGCACCATGCCGTGCTCCTGGAGGGTGTCGCGGTAGGCGTTGTTGACCTCGTAGCGGTGGCGGTGGCGCTCGCTGATCTCCTTGGTCCCGTAGGCCGCGTGGGCCTTGGTGCCCTCCTGGAGCCGGCAGGGGTAGGCCCCGAGCCGCATGGTGCCCCCCTTCTCGACGACGCCCCGCTGGTCGGGCATGAGGTCGATCACCGGGTCGGAGCACGCCTCGTCGAACTCCGAGGAGCCGGCGCCCTTGAGACCGCACACGTTGCGGGCGTATTCGACCACGGCGAGCTGCATACCGAGGCAGATCCCGAAAAACGGAATCCCCTGCTCCCGGGCATAGCGGATCGCCTCGATCTTCCCCTCGGTGCCCCGCTGGCCGAACCCGCCCGGCACCAGGATCCCGTCCACCTCCCCCAGCAGCTCCGGGATGCCCTCGGACTCGATGGCCTCCGAGTCCACGTACTCGATCTCCACCTTGCACTCGTTGCCGATCCCCCCGTGGACCAGGGCCTCGGACAGGCTCTTGTAGCTCTCCTTGAGGTCCACGTATTTGCCCACCAGGGCGATCCGCACCCGGTCCTTGGGGAACCGCAGGGTCTCTACGATCCTCTGCCAGTGGTCGAGCTTGGGTCGGCCGGTCCAGATATTCAGAAGTTCCACCACCTTTTCGTCCAGGCCCTCCTCGTGGAAGTTCAGGGGCACCTCGTAGATGTTCTCCACGTCCTTGGCGGTGATGACCGCGTCCTTGTCCACGTTGCAGAACAGGGCGATCTTCCCCTTCAGGTCGGCCGGAAGCATCCGGTCGGTGCGGCAGATCAGGACGTCGGGCTGGATACCGATGCGCCGGAGTTCGTTCACGCTGTGCTGGGTGGGCTTTGTTTTGAGCTCGCCGGCGGCGGCGATGTAGGGCACCAGGGTCAGATGCACGTAGATCACGTTGCGGCTCCCCGCCTCGGCCCGGAACTGCCGGATGGCCTCGAGGAACGGCAGGCTCTCGATGTCGCCCACGGTGCCCCCCACCTCCACGATGGCGATGTCGGCGCCCTGGGCCGCCTCGCGGATCCGGCGCTTGATCTCGTCGGTGATGTGGGGGATCACCTGCACCGTGCCCCCGAGGTAGTCGCCCCGGCGCTCCTTCGAGATCACGGTGTCGTAGATCTGCCCCGTGGTGAAGTTGTTGCGCACGCTCAGCCGGGCCCGGGTGAACCGCTCGTAGTGGCCCAGGTCGAGGTCGGTCTCGGCGCCGTCGTCCGTGACGAACACCTCCCCGTGCTGGAAGGGGTTCATGGTGCCCGGGTCCACGTTGATGTAGGGGTCCATCTTGACCAGGGTGATCGTGAGCCCCCGGGCCTCCAGCAGGGCCCCCAGGCTCGCCGAGGCGATCCCCTTGCCCAGGCTCGACAGCACCCCTCCGGTCACGAAGATGAATTTCGTGCGCATCCGTAGCTCCTTGGGAAGTTTCGGTCACCGGCCCACGGTCGCCGGTCGTTCGTCGTTCCGCCGCGGGGGACGGCCGTGCCGCCCGGCTTCGCGGACGGTAAGATAGTTACGACAAGCTGGTGGATCCGGGGGTTTTGGCGGAGCGCGACACCCGAGCAGCGAGGGCCGCCCGGCTTGGGGGGAGCGGCCGCGGCGCGTGCCCTCACCCGCCGCATCGGACCCAGCCCACGGGGCCCCCTCCACGGTTTAAGCGGAGCTAAAACCACCCGAATAAACAACACCGGAAAAAAAAGG